>CAMXTM010000200.1 GCA_947246775.1 uncultured Clostridium sp.
CTGCTGAAATTCGTATTTCTTTTACGGTTACTGTAAAGCCCTCTGGTCTACCCAAAACGTTAGGGTCATCAGAAAGAGAATACTGTGTCTTTGCCATACAAACTGGGAAGTGTTCAAAGCCCAATTTTTTAATTTGCTGCAAAGTCTTTTTTGCTGCTGGGGTAAAGTTTACACTACCTGCGCCGTAAATTTCTTTACAAACAGTATTGATTTTATCTTCTATTGTCATGCTATCTTCGTAAAGTAATTTAAAATTGCTTTGTTTGTGTTCTAATGTTGCAAGCACTTTGTTTGCCAGTGCTTCACCGCCAGCACCACCATCAGCCCAAACATGTGCTACTTCAAAGTCAGCGCCCATTGCTTCGCAACGCTCTTTTACATAGGCAACTTCGGCGTCTGTGTCTGCTACAAAGTGATTTAATGTCACTACAACGGGTACTTGGAATTTTTGGATATTTTCGATATGTTTTTCTAAGTTGACAAAGCCTTTTTTAAGTGCATCTAAATTTTCCTGGCTCAACTCTGCCTTTGGTACACCGCCATTGTATTTTAATGCCCTTACCGTTGCCACTAATACAACTGCATCTGGTTTGAGTTCTGTTTTACGGCATTTTATATCAAAAAACTTTTCAGCGCCTAAGTCTGCACCAAATCCTGCTTCTGTAATCACATAGTCTGCTAATTTTAATGCGGTCTTTGTTGCACGCACACTATTGCAACCATGCGCAATATTGGCAAATGGCCCACCATGAATTAAGGCAGGTGTATTTTCTAAGGTTTGTACTAAATTAGGCTGTAAAGCGTCTTTTAATAATGCCGTCATAGCACCGTCTGCACCGATGTCATGTGCTGTTACTGGTTCATCATCATAAGTATAGCCTACAATAATTTTGCCTAGCATACTCTTTAAATCTTGTAAATCTTTTGCTAAACAGAAGATTGCCATAATTTCAGATGCTACTGTAATTTGGAAACCATCTTCCCGTGGCACGCCGTGTGCCTTTCCACCTAAGCCCACTACTATTTGGCGCAACGCTCTGTCATTCATGTCTAAAACACGTTTCCAGACAATTCTTCTGACATCAATGTTGCAAGCATTGCCCTGTTGAATATGGTTGTCTACCATAGCAGAAAGTAAGTTGTTTGCTGTTGTAATGGCGTGTAAATCTCCTGTAAAATGTAAATTGATGTCTTCCATTGGTACAACTTGCGCATAACCGCCGCCTGCTGCACCACCTTTAATGCCCATGCAAGGACCAAGAGAAGGCTCTCTTAATGCTGCAATGGCATTTTTGCCCAATTTTTGTAATGCTTGTGTTAGTCCAATCGTTACCGTTGTTTTGCCCTCTCCTGCTGGGGTAGGGTTTACCGCTGTCACTAAGATTAACTTGCCGTCTGGCTTGTCTTTTATTTTGTCATAGTAGTCTGTACTGATTTTTGCTTTGTATTTTCCGTAACATTCGATAGATTCTTTTGGAATCCCTGCTTTTTGTGCAATTGTTTCAATATGTTCCATAGTACATTCCTGTGCAATTTGTAAATCTGTTTTCACGGGGACATTCTCCTTTTCTTATCATACTTTAAACCCTTTACTAAAAAAAGCCGACAGACTGAGCATTTCGCCCAGACGGTCGGCATTATTTCCGTCATACTTCATGTGGTATTGCTCCACTTCCGTCAGTCATATGACTCTGTTTCTATGTTACTATAACAAAAAACTTTTGTCAATAAAAAAGTAAAGCGCTGCCAAAGAAGTGCTTTACAAATAACGATAATCATGTTATAATTTTTTTATCAAGGGGAGCAGTCACCATGAATGTGGTCGCTCCTAAGCTAAAGTGGTAAAAAACTACCCTAGCTCGCCAAAGCTATGATGGGTAGTTTTTTGTTACTTTCTTTTTATCAAAAGAACGATAAAAGAAAGTAATGTGATAATGAAAATGCCAAAGGTAAGCATTAAATAGATTGCCTCAAACACTGTCATATTATCGCCCCCTTCCCCTTAGATAATAAAATCAAAATAAAATAGCTTAGGGAGCGAGCCACACCATCATGACTGCTTTTTACAGTATAGCACATTATTTTCCACGATTCAACAAAAAAATAAAAGCACCTATTCGCTGAAGAAGTGCTTTACAAATAACGATAATCATGTTATAATTTTTTTATCAAGGGGAGCAGTCACCATGAATGTGGTCGCTCCTAAGCTAAAGTGGTAAAAAACTACCCTAGCTCGCCAAAGCTATGATGGGTAGTTTTTTGTTACTTTCTTTTTATCAAAAGAACGATAAAAGAAAGTAATGTGATAATGAAAATGCCAAAGGTAAGCATTAAATAGATTGCCTCAAACACTGTCATATTATCGCCCCCTTCCCCTTAGATAATAAAATCAAAATAAAATAGCTTAGGGAGCGAGCCACACCATCATGACTGCTTTTTACAGTATAGCACATTATTTTCCACGATTCAACAAACAATTTATTTACTATTGTTCTTTATAAAAGAACAAAGTTTTAGCCTTTTCTTTCTTCCCACTGTTGTTGGGTAAGCAACACTTTTCTTGGTTTGCTGCCCTCCTCTTGCCCTACAATACCCTGTTTTTCTAAATATTCCATAAGTCTAGCAGCGCGATTATAACCTATATGAAACTGTCTTTGCAGCATAGAAGTAGATGCCTTTTGTTTTTGTAATAAAAATGCAACAGCTTCTTCAAAAAAGGAGTCTACAGATTCTTCCTTATCTGTAGATGCTTCTACTGTAGTAATTTTATCAATCATATCACTATCATAGCCTACTGTGCTATTTTTTTTGACAAACTGTACAATACTTTCCACTTCTTTATCGGACAAAAATGCGCCTTGTATTCTAACAGGTTTGCTTGTACCCTGCGGACAAAAGAGCATATCGCCTTTACCAAGCAATTTTTCTGCGCCTGTCATATCTAATATAGTACGAGAATCTACGCCAGAAGATACTGCAAAGGCAAGACGTGAGGGAATATTTGCCTTTATGACGCCCGTAATGACATCAACAGAGGGTCTTTGTGTAGCAATAATTAAATGCATACCAGCGGCACGAGCCATTTGTGCTAGTCTACAAATTGCCTCCTCTACCTCAGCAGGCGCAGCAAGCATTAAGTCTGCCAATTCATCAATAATAATCACAATTTGAGGCATTAGCTCGTTTGTTTGTCCCTGTTCTTTTTGCATTGCATTGTAGCCCTTGATGTCACGCACGCCGTTTTCTGCAAATAGGTTGTAGCGGTCAAGCATTTCTTTGACTGCCCAATTTAATGCCGCAGCGGCTTTTTTGGGTTCTGTAACAACTGGAATTAGCAAATGAGGGATACCATTATAAATACTCAATTCTACCACTTTGGGGTCTACTAAAAGCAATTTTACTTCTTCTGGTTTTGCCTTGTAAAGGATACTTGTAATTAAAGTGTTAATGCAGACACTTTTTCCTGAACCTGTTGCGCCTGCGATTAACAAATGGGGCATTTTAGCAATATCTGTGACAACGGGTTGCCCTGTAATGTCTTCCCCCAGTGCAAAAGCAAGCTTTGATTCAAAATGCTGAAAGGTTTCGCTTTCCAAAACACTTCTCAAATAGACAGATTGTGCTTGTTTGTTGGGTACTTCTATGCCTACTGCTGCTTTGCCTGGTATCGGCGCTTCAATACGAATCCCAGACGCCGCCAAATTTAGGGCAATGTCATCTGCTAAATTCACAATTTTACTAACTTTTACACCCTGACTAGGGGAAAGTTCGTATCTTGTGACGGTTGGTCCTTTATTGATTTGTACGACCTTTGCATTAACACCAAAACTTTTTAGTGTCGTTTCCAATTTTTTGGCATTGACAAGCATTTCTGACTTAGATTGACTACTTTGTACTGCTTTGTTTTTGCTGAGTAAGTCCATTGGTGGAAATAAATACTCTGTTGTTTTTTGTTCTGTTTTTGGTTCTATGATTGGTACAATTTCCGTTGCTTTTTGTTGTTTTTGTTCTATTTTTTGCTCTGTTTCGACTGTTTTTGCTGTTATTTCTTGTGATTTTTGTTCTATTTGTGTTGATTTTTGTTGTTTTTGCTCCGTTTTATTGATTATTGGCGTTTTTTTTTCCGCCTGCTCCATCTCTGGTTCTGACTGCTCTAACTGTTCTGCCTCTATTTCTTTTTCAGCTGCTTTCATTTCCTCTATGGCTTCGTCATCTTCTGCTAAAAACAGGGATAAGCCACTACTTGGAAATTCTTCTTTTTGTTCTTCCGCCCAGTCAGAAATAATTTCCATAATATCTTCTGGCTGCTGCTGTGGGGGTTCTTCTTCCTCCTCAAATTGTATACTGTTTAAAAGTGCTAAAACGTCAGCAATATCTTCCGTATCGCTTTTGACTTCCTCTGGTTTTTGTTCTGCAACTTTTTGTGTTGGTTGTTCTTTTTGTTCAGTTTCTGATTTTTGTTCTTTTTCTTCTGTCATTTCTTCTTCAGAGTATATCATATAACGAACTGTGTTGTCAGTTTGCTCTGCTTGGTCTTCGGGAAGAATTCCCTGCTCAATTAAGTGTTGACGCTGTTTTTCAAGTTCTTTTTGTTTTCGCTGTGCAATCTCTATTTGTCTTTGTTTTTCTCTTTGCTTGTCCTTTTCAATTCTAATTTGTCTAATTTGTTCTAGTTTAGACAATTTGTTTTGCTGTGGTGTTTCTGGTGCAG
>CAMXTM010000201.1 GCA_947246775.1 uncultured Clostridium sp.
TGCTCCTCTATACTTTGGCAGCAAAGAGCCATGCACATTGATACAGCCATACTTCGGCATATTTAATATTTCTTCTGGCAATATCTGCCCAAATGCCGTAACTGCAATCAATTCTGCATTGTATGTTTTTAATTTTTCTATAAATTCTGTTTCTTTTACCTTTGCAGGCTGAAGCACCTCAATTCCAGCTTCTATGGCTCTTTCTTTGACTGGAGAAAAAGCCATTTTTTTTCCTCTACCTTTCGGCTTGTCTGGTTGTGTTACCACAGCAACTACTTCATGATGTTTTAATAATATATCTAGTGAGGGTACGGCAAATTCTGGTGTACCCATAAAAATAACTCTCATTCTTCTTCGTCCTCCCATATTGTTTCTGTATCTGGTATCGCTTTATCTATATAAAGTACACCATCTAAATGGTCTGTTTCATGACAAAGTGCTACTGCTAAAAGCTCTCTACCCTCTATTACAATCTTTTCTCCCTCTCGATTTAATGCTTCTACTTTTACATACTCTGGACGCTCTACATGGGCGCTTTTGCCTGGTACGCTCAAACACGCCTCATCACCTACTACAGCACCCTCTGTTTCTACTATAACAGGATTGATTAGCTCAATCAAACCCTCTCCTACATCAATTACAACTATTTTTTTTAATATACCAACTTGAGGTGCTGCAAGCCCTACGCCGTTTGCTTGATACATTGTATCAGCCATATCATCTAACAATGTTTTGATTTTAGGCGTAATTTCCTTTACCTCTTTGCATTTTTTTCTCAATATTTCATCACCATTTAAACGAATTTCTCTAATAGCCATTTCTTTTTTTCTCCCTTCTTTTCAAAATGATTATTCTACTATAATTATTTTTTTCTTACTATTCTATACAACATTGACTGGATTCATTGTTAAGTTTAAAAGCACGTCCCATTTTTTATGCTGCTGCCATTTTTCACAACAATACAATGCAAATTGTCGCAGACGTTCCTCCTCTTTGCATTTTACCAAGATTCGCCATCTATATTCT
This sequence comes from uncultured Clostridium sp., assembly GCA_947246775.1. Classification (GTDB taxonomy): domain Bacteria; phylum Bacillota; class Clostridia; order Lachnospirales; family Anaerotignaceae; genus Coprocola. Next base: position 1,027 of record CAMXTM010000201.1, read on the forward strand.
TGCTTCACTTTAGAAAGTATCGCTGGTGTTGGTCCTAATATTTCAAATTGCTTTTTACGATTATAATATATCATAATCTCCGACAAATACATAGCACTTTCTATTACTTCTTTTTCATTTTTTCCCGAAAATACGACTGTAAAAATATTACTAAATGGTGGATAATCCATCATGTCACGAATTTGCATTTCTTTTTCGTAAAATGTTTCATAGTCTTGTTGTGCTGCTAACAAAATACTATAATGTTCTGGTGAATAGGTTTGTATAAACACTTCTCCAGCTAGTTCATCACGCCCTGCTCTACCTGCCGCTTGTGTAATAAGTTGAAAACTAATTTCACTTGCTCTATAACTTGCCATATTTAATGATAAGTCTGCTGCCAATATTCCTACTAATGTTACATTAGGAAAATCATGCCCTTTTGCAATCATTTGTGTACCTACCAATATATCTGCTCTACCTTTTCCAAACTGCTCTAATATCTTTTGATGACTATTTTTAGATGTTGTTGTGTCTAAATCCATACGCAATACACTTGCTTCAGGAAATATTTTTTTGATTTCTTGCTCTATTTTTTGTGTTCCTGTGCCAAAATATTTAATGTATTTTGAACCACATTGAGGGCAAATATTTGGATTTTGTATTCTTTTACCACAATAGTGACATACTAGCTCTTGTTCTGAAGAATGATATGTATATGCAATATCACATTGGTCACACTTCATAACATAACCACACTGTCTACAAGAAACAAATGTCGCATATCCTCTCCTATTTAAAAAAAGGATTGTCTGCCTTTTATTTTCTATATTTTGTTTTATTGCTTCTAATAATTCTCTACTAAATACAGAACGATTGCCCTCCTCTAATTCCTTTCGCATATCTGTAATAGTAACATGGGGTAAGCTACTTCCTTTTGTTCTCTTTTTTAATTTTAAAAGCTTATATTCTCCTGTCATTGCTTTATGATAGGTTACTAAATCTGGTGTAGCACTTCCCATTAAAAGTAAACAACCTGTCATATGACTTATTTGTTCTGCTACTTCTCTTGCATCATATTTTGGTGTAATGTCAGAACGATAACTACTTTCGTGTTCCTCATCTATTATAATCATTCCTAAATTATCAAAGGGCATAAAAAGCGCAGAACGTGGCCCTATAATAATAGAAATTTCTTTTTCTTTTGCTTTTTTCCATTGGTCATATCTTTCACCATAGTTTAATCTACTGTGTGTTACAGATACCTTTTCTCCAAAACGTGATAAAAACCTTTCTACCATTTGAGGTGTTAAAGAAATTTCAGGCACTAGCACAATTGCCTGTTGCCCTCTGTTAATTACCTTTTCAATCATTTGCATATATATTTCTGTTTTTCCACTTCCTGTAATACCATACAATAGTACAGGTTTTTTCTCTGCTCCATTTAGCATATTCGTTAAATATTCAAGCACTAGCTTTTGTTCTTGTGTTGGTATAAAGGCTTCTGTCGTCAACACATCGCTTTTCGTTACTTGTCTTTTTTCTATTACTTTCGTTTGTTTTAAAACACCTTTTTTTAATAACGTTTTAATCGGCGAATCTGTTAAAAATAATTTCTCTTTTAAATGGTTTGCTGTCACTTGTTTTCCATCTTCTAAATATTCTATTATTTTTTTTTGTGCTAACATATTTGCCCTTGTTTTGATTTGTTCGTTTGTTTGCTCTATTACATCAGCATTTTCACTTAACGAATACAATATGACTTGTTTTTCATAGTTTTTTTGTTTCATTTTTTGCTGCAATACAATTATTTTTTTCTCTTTTAATGATTGTATTGCATTTTGTATACTACTTCCTAATATTTCTTCTGCTTCCTCAATCAAAGCACTACCTTGTTTTTGTTCTAAAAAATCAATCAAATTTCTCTCAACAGAAGAAATAAAAATATCATCTTTTATTTCCCCTTTCATAACAATCTGCCATTGAAATTTTGCCTTAATTCCTGCTGGCATCATTGTCTGTAAGCATTGACTCAATGTACAAAAATATTTTTTTTGCATCCATTTTGCAAGCTCAATGCTTTCTGTTGTAAAGATAGGTTTTCCCTCATCTAATACATCTATAATTGATTTTACTTTGTCATGCGGTAGTTCTGTTTGCTCTGCTTTATCTACAACATATCCCTCTGTACTTTTATTCCCTTTTCCAAATGGTACAATTACTCTAACACCAACACAAAGAGGACAAAATTGTTCTGGTACAAAATAATCAAATACCCTATCTACTTCTTTATTTTTTAGACTTAATATGACCTTTGCATACATAAAAATGCCCTCTTTCTGCTTCTTATATCCATAACAACTATTATTACCTGTAAAATAAAGGGAAACTTATTTTAGTTTCCCTTTATACTGTCAAAATAGGCTATAGCACATTATATTTTTTATCTTTTTTTATTCCTCTTCTTCAGGTTGCCAAATAATGTCTTCTTCTTTTTCCGTAGGATTATTTTGTATAATTTTAATTTTTCCCTCCCACAGCTCATGCACAGCAATAGAAACAGAACGGTCTACTTTTGTTTGTGTTGTCATAGGCTCTGCACCATCTACTAATTGCCTTGCCCTTTTTGCTGCTGCAATTACAATAGTATAACGACTTCCTATTACATTTTCTGAATCTGCATCTTTATTTAATACTTCCAGTAAATCAGAATAAGATGGTCTTAACATAACAGCATTCTCTCCTTTTTAAATAAATTGTTGTTTTATATTAATATTTCTACTGCTTTTCATACTCTCTGCTTTTACAATAGCACAAATTGCCTTTGCTGCTTCTTCTGCTGTATCATTTATCACAATATAATCATACTGTGGTACAAATTCCATTTCTTCTACTGCTCTATTCATACGCCGCTCTATTGTCTGTTTATCCTCTGTACCTCTATTGATTAAACGCTTTTCTAATTCGTTTACAGTTGGTGGTATCATAAAGACTAATATACAATCAGAATATAATTCTTTTATTTGCAAAGCACCTTGTACTTCTATTTCTAATATTACATTTTTACCTTCTGCCATTTTCTGTTTTACATATTTTTTTGGTGTACCATAGTAATTGCCACAAAATTCTGCCCACTCTAAAAGTTCATTTTCATTCTTCATTTTTTCAAATGTTTCTCTGTCATAAAAATAATAGTGTTCGCCATTTATTTCTCCAGTTCTTGGAGTACGGGTTGTTGCTGAAATGGATAGTGCAAAATTTTCTTCTTTTATTAATTCTTTTACTACAGTTCCTTTTCCTGAACCTGATGGTCCCGAAATAATAACCAACATTCCCTCTTTTTTCATTCCTCTTTAGCCCTCCCCTCAGCAACTTTTTCTCCCTGCTTTGTTGTATCCAATCTTCCTCCTATTGTCACTGGTACATTAGGTGAAAGTACCACCTGCCCTGTATCCATCATAATAACACTTCTTGTTTTTCTGCCATAAGTAGCATCAATCAATCTTCCTTTTTCTTTTGTTTCCTGCACAATTCTTTTAATTGGCGCGGAATCTGGACTCAATATGGCAATAATACGATTCGCAGAAACCATATTTCCATACCCTATATTTAAAAATTGTATACAATCCATATTTTTCTCCATTATTCTATATTCTGTATCTGTTCTCGTATTTTTTCA
>CAMXTM010000202.1 GCA_947246775.1 uncultured Clostridium sp.
CTGTTAAAGATGTACTCATACCAGCTCCAAATACTCTAGCTGCGGTTGCTGCTGCCTGCCAACTTTTTACTACATCATTTATCAGCATGGTTGTTTTAAATGTAACCACCGCACCTGCTGTACTTGCTAAAACAGTACCTAATATTTTGGCATTGTCTACTAAAAAGGCAAAACCATCTATTAGTTTAGGTAATGCATTAATTGCAAGTTCTGCCGCCTTTGATACAATACTTCCGATTGCTCTTGCAACCGTTTGCATACTTTCAGATAATTTGCCATTTTTTAAGCTGTATGATATAGAATCAACACTTTTAATGGCTGTTTCGGCTGCTTCTTTAAAAGGCTGTTGAAATTCTTCGTACATTTTAATGCCTAAGCCCTCTAATGCACTACCTAATATCGTTAATTTGCCTTTTAAATTGTCATTCATGGTATCAGCCATATCTGCTGCTGCGCCTGCTGATTCTCTGATATATCCGCTTAATTCGTCAAAACGTTCCCCACTGTTTGCTAATAAAGCATTAACAGATTTTAAGTCAACTTTGTTAAACATGGTATTTAAAACATTGATTCTTTCTTCTTTTGACATCTCTTTTAGTTTTCCGTTTAAATCTTGAAAGGTCTCGTTTAATGGGCGTAAGTTTCCGTTAGCGTCAAATACTTCAAGACCTAAACGCTCCATTTCAGAAGCTGCCTTGTCTGTTGGAGCGGATAACGATAATATCATGTTTCTTAGTGCTGTTCCACCTTCCTATTTCTTCAATGTCTAGTCTCTTTATACTAGAACTTAGCTTTCGCTAAGAGTTGGACTATATCTTCATCTTCAACTTTACTTGTTCAGATGTTCGGCGCTCGTGGATATTTCAGCATATAAATTGCTTTACTTAGCTTACTTTATCTAGTCTCTACACCTTCCAATACTTTCATATTGGCTTGGCTCGGTATTGCCATGTTTTACAATTTAGGTTTTACCGAGTTCACCGAATTATTTTTCAAAGATATTTCTATCTAAGCGACCAAAAGTTTAGCCCCTTTAATACCATTATCAGCTAGTATACCTAATGCTGTATTTAATTCTACTGTACCACCTGCTAAATCTTTTGCAGTACCACCAACTGTTAGAATACCTTCTCCAAGTTGTGCAATATTGGTATTCGATTTTTGAGAAGTTTTAGCAAGTTGGTCAACAAATCCCTCTAGTTGATTTGTTTCAAGCCCTAGCGCTGACATACTGTCTGTTACCATATCGGACGCATACCCTAAGTCAATGCCGCCTGCCGCTGCCAAGTTTAATACAGTTGGTAATGCGTTAATTGATTTTTCAGCCTCATAACCTGCTAATGCTAAATAATTTAACGCGGCACTTGCCTGTGTCGCACTAAATTGTGTTGTTGCTCCTGCATTTTTAGCAGCTTGAGAAAGCGCTTCAAATTCTTTACTACCTACTGCTATTTCTGTTGTTGTAATACCCATTGTAGCAGCTACTTGAGACATACCACTTTCAAAGTCCATACCTACTTTTACGGCTGCCCCCATCGCTACAGAAAAAGCTGCTGTTGCTGCCGCACCCGCTTTTTTCATAACATCTACAATGTGAGTACCTAGCTTTGAAAAAGTTTCTTTAACTCTTTGTGTACTTTTTTCAGCTTCCTCTAGCTCTTTTGCCATTTTATCTATATCGTTGATACTTCCGCCAAAGGCTTCTGAACTGATTTCTTCTATTTCTTCTATGCCATCTACAATATGTACTAAACCAACCCTAACATCTTCTATTGGTTCTCCTAAGCCGTCTAAAGGTTCTCCAATATCGTCATCTAAGCCGCCTACCGTATCTCCTAGTCTATCTAATGGCTCTATTAGGTCATCGTTTATCGTATCTCCTAAATCTCCTAAAGCATTTCCTACCCCTTGTGCTAGTTCTTCTCCTGCTTGTACAATATGTGTTGTCATGCCACTTGTAGTCACATCTATTACAGTCATACTTTGCGCTGCTTGCTCTCCAGCTTGTTCTGCCTGCTGTGATACGGTTTGTAAAGAAGTGCCGATTTGTTGCATACTTTGACTTGTACCTTGTGCTGCTTGCTCTAATGACCGTGATAATTGTGTACCTGCTACGTTTGCTGTTTGTTGCATTGTAGTTTGTAAATTAGAAATAGATTGTGTTGCTGCTTTCATATTACTTTGTGCTGCATTTCCTACTTGTTGAAATTGGTTTCCCATTTCAGTTCCTGCTCTTTGGAGCAGTTGTTTTGTTTGCCCTATATCACGTTCTATACCGCTATTATCTAGGCTGGTATCTATTGTAATACTTCCATCTGACATCTTTTATTCTCTCACCACACTTTATAAAAAAAGAGCCATAAAAGACATTGTTTTTCAATATCTCTTATGGCTCTGGCTCTTTGACTCTGGCTCTTTATTGTTATGATTTATTTTTGATACTTGCTATTGCTTTATAATACTTTTTATCCAATTCTTCTTTAAAAGCAGCTTCTCTTTCTTCTAATGTCATATATTTTTTATTGCTATTTCTTTTGATGGCATAGGTTGCTTTTTGTTTATCGTAAAACGCTTTCATTTTTTTAGGCATATCTTTTGTATTAACTACACGATACCCTACAATCTCCATAAACAATGTATCTTTTGGTAATGCAAGTAATAGTGATGAAAATTTCCACCAATGCAATTTTACTTTTTCTAAATCAATACCATAGGTTTGATAGAAAGCAGAAAATATTAAATAATCATCTTGTTCAAAGTCATAGGCAACGGTATTGCTACCATTACCTCGACTTTCTTTTTCAGTTCTTCCGCACTGATAGAACCAATTTAACCCTATTATTGCTTTTTCCACATTTTTAGGCTTGTCTATGTAAAACAAATCTAAAATTTTTTGTATTTTTTGTTCTTCTGACAATTTATCATTTTTAATGACCTTTTCGTACTGCATCATTACCCTAAAATCAGTGTTGATTTTGCAGCCGTTTATTTTTGTAGGAAATTGATTTATCAAAATGTTCATTTTATTAAATCTTTCCAGCTTCCAATAGTAGCTTCGAATTCTTTGTTAAAATCATTTTTCAAATAATCATTACAATCTACAATGCATTTTTGTAAGCAATCATTACAAACTTTTAAATTATTTTTTCCATCAAATAATTTTGTTGCTGTTCCTGCTCCTAAAAATGTATCAAAGAAATGATAGACAATACCACAATATTCTTTTATAAATTCTGAAAAATTATCTTTCTTCTGTATATTAGCCTTTTTTAAAGGTTCTAATGCCTTTGTGTAACCATCTAATACTTCTACATCAAAAAAATCAACTTCAAATGTCTTTCCATTTAATTCTAATATCATCTTATATTACCTCCTTTTCCGTATTTGCTTTCGTTACCTTTGTAGTTTCTTTTGCCGTTCTTACTTGCACTTCTTCTGTTCCCTCTGTTTTTGGTACATATTGAAATTCTTCTGGATTTGGTCCAGATTTTCTAATTTCTACATCAATGGTGCTGTTTGTTCCTGCTTCTCCACTACTATCACTGTTCACAATGACTGTACCAATACCCTTAATGCCTTTGCCATTTATCACATTAAATCTTACAAATGGTATTCTTGCGTCTTCGCCCGTTGCGTAAATCATTTTGTGAGATAATACAAAATCCTGAAATGCATCACCTACATATCTATCACCAGAAATAGCAAATACTACCTGTGTTCCTGTTTTTGTAGTAGACTTACCAGAACGCAAATACTGTGAATCAGAAGTATCTGCGCTGTAACTTGCATTGACACTGGAAATATGTTCTTCTGCTACTACATAATCATCTACGTCAGCGTTTTTGTCTTCACTGGTATCAATGGCAAATATCCAAGCGTCATTGACAAGCTCTCCTGTTGCTTCTGGTATTATTGTATATTTTTCCATTACTTCTTTTACTGTCATATTATTCATCTCCTATTTCATTTTATCCATTTTTCATGCCATATTACTTTTTATAGGTTGCTATTAGCATAGTAGAGCTACCAACACGAATATATCCGTCAGAACCAACTATGTCATTAGGTACTCTAATTTGTTCAAAGTTTGTATTACAATTATTCCAATTCCAATACCACATATTTATCAACTCACATTCTTTCATAATAAGTTATTTTAATTTGGAGCAAATATAGCCCCTCTCCATTGTTATTATTTTCATACATCATGCCGTTGTTTGCTTCTATCTTCCTGCAAGTTCGATATTCTCCAATATGAGGGAAATTTCGTAATTTGCTTTGTCTGTTTATCCACTCTTTCATTTTGTCAATCAGTTGTGTGTTTTCTATTCTTTTATAGTTTTGTTTTGTATATGCCATTAAAAACACTTGAAAATTTGCTTCTTTTACTTCGTCACCATTCAAATATCTTTTTATCGTATGGTCAGAAGATGGAGCAACAGACAATACATCTGGATTACCTTCTGCAACGTCCATCAAGACATCATTGATAGAAAGTCCCTTTTCGTCTCTAAAGTCCCACAAAAAGTCAATCAGTCCCTCTGCAATGGTCATTTTACTCGACCTCCTGCCATATCAGCTAATTCTTGCAAGATTTTGTTACCATCTTCTTTCCACGTTCTTTCTAACCAATATTTTCCCCTCATTGTTGCACCTTGAAATTGTAATTCTC
>CAMXTM010000203.1 GCA_947246775.1 uncultured Clostridium sp.
CAAAACCAGAGGGCGGAGGAATTGCAGATAGCGGAAAATATGAAGATATTGTAACACATTTAGCAAGTTTTGTAGAAGAAAATAGCCGTCAAGATTTCGTTGATTTTATGGATAAAAACGCCATTATTTCAGCCATGTCGGAGCATAATGACTTGCGTTATGAGTGTCATATTGTAAGGAATGGACACTTTGAGTGGGAGCATATGAATTTTGTTTGTTTAGAAAGAAAAGAGAATCATGCTTGTAAGGTTTTATTTATTAGACAAAATATTACAGAACTAAAAGAAAAAGAGTTGCGTGTTCAAAAAGAAAGAGCGCTTGCCACACGAAAAGAAAGACAATATCAAATAGCGATTATGTCTAATTCTTTTTGTAACTTTGAATTTAATGTAAGTCAAGATGTAATTGAGCAAGATATTGTTAGAATAATAGATGGGCGTAGCGTATCACTTCTTGAGAAAATTGGATTGATAGCTCCTTGTAGAGCTTCAGAGTGTTTTGAAAAATGGAAACCGTTTGTTTTGGCAGAATCCTTGGAAAATTATTCTGAGACTGTGAATGTAGAAAATTTATTAAAATGTTTTGAGCAAGGCGATAGAGAAGTCATTGTTGAGTATTGGGGAATGGCTTCTGAGCAAGAGCAGATGTGCGTGAGACAGTCTTTTGTGATGACACAAGATGAAGACACAGGTGATATTATTGCTATGGTAGTGTCAAAAGATATTACAGAATTGGTTATTAAGCAAAAAGAACAAACACAAGCATTGCAAGATGCGCTAATGCAGGCACAGCATGCAAATAAAGCAAAAAGTACCTTTTTGTCTAATATGTCTCATGACATACGTACTCCTATGAATGCCATTATAGGATTTTCTACCATTGCTGTAAGTCATATTAATAATAAAGACCAAGTTTTGGATTGTCTGCAAAAAGTACTTTCTTCTAGTAATCATCTTTTGAGTCTTATCAATGATGTGCTTGATATGAGTAGGATTGAGAGTGGAAAAGTGCAAATAAAAGAGCAAGAGTGTAATATTTCCGAATTAATACATAGTTTAGTCAATATTATACAACCTCAAATCAAGGCAAAACAGCTTGAATTGTTTATTGATACTCTTGAAGTAGTGAATGAAGATGTTATCGCTGACCCACTGAAGTTAAATCAGGTGTTTATTAATTTGTTAAGTAATGCGGTAAAATATACACCAGCGGGCGGAACGATTTCGTTTAGAATTATGCAAAAAACCACATTCCGTCATGGATATGGTGATTATATTTTTATTATTAAAGATAATGGGATTGGAATGTCCGCAAATTTTGTAGAGCATATATTTGAGCCATTTGAGCGAGAATCCACTGTAACACAAACTGGAATACAGGGAACAGGATTGGGCATGGCGATTACGAAAAATATTGTAGAAATGATGAATGGTACAATTAGCGTTGAGAGTGAGATAGGGAAAGGAAGTACTTTTACAGTAGAATTTGGATTAAAACTGCAAGATACACAACAAACGGAAAAGCAAATTAAAGAATTGGAAGGCTTTAGGGCATTGGTTGTAGACGATGATTTTAACGTTTGTGATAGTGTTTGTAGAATGTTAAAACAAATTGGCTTGCGTTCCGAATGGACAACATCAGGTAGAGAAGCAGTATATCGAGCTAAGAGTGCTTGTGAGGAAGGAGATTCCTATCATACCTTTATTATTGATTGGCAAATGCCAGGACTGAGTGGAGTAGAAACAGCAAGAAAGATTAGAAATGCTGTTGGTGATAAAGCACCTATTATTATTTTGACAGCATATGATTGGACAGATATAGAAGAAGAAGCAAAAAATGCTGGAGTAACTGCTTTTTGTGCAAAACCAATGTTTATGTCTGATTTAAAGATGGTATTGCTTGCTGCTAATAATTTGTTAGATAAACAAGATGAAGTTCCAGAATGGACTTTAGCTGACTTTAGTGGAAAACGTATCCTTTTGGTAGAGGATATTGAATTAAACCGCGAAATAGCAGAAGTGATATTGGAGGAAGCAGGTTTTGTTGTAGATAGCGCACCAGATGGAACAGATGCAGTGTCTATTATGGAAAAAGCGGAAGAAAATTATTATGATGCGATTTTAATGGACGTGCAAATGCCTATTATGGATGGCTATGAAGCGACTAGAACCATTCGTAGACTTCCTAGAAAAGATGTAAAGACCCTGCCTATTATTGCGATGACAGCGAATGCATTGGAAGAAGATAAGGAAGCGGCATTAAAAAATGGAATGAGTGCGCATATTTCCAAACCACTTGATATGGATATTTTTATATCTGTGCTTAAAAAATTCATTGTATAAAATAGCAAAAAAATGCTTATTAAAAAAGTCAACCTGATGGTTGACTTTTTTGATATAGTTATAGCAATATTATTTTAAAAAAATTTATAAAAAGGGATAGAAAAATAAAAAATAGTGTATTATAGTGTTTTAAACTGATAAAAATAGGAGTATAAAAGAGATTCCTATTTATTTGTTGTAATGTCCATGTGTACTAACACATGGACATTTTTTATCTTACTTGTTTTAAACGGTTGATGTCACGAGAGTGTGATTTTACAGCAAGCTCTATTACCTCTGTTTTCATTTTAATTATTTTTACATCATCTACAACAGGCTCTATTTTACTTAGTTTTTCAGCATTTGCCATATAACCATCAACAAGAAGTCTAATGTTACGATTTGTTTCCTGTTCTAAAGTAGTTTCTATTTTAACAACTTTGTTTTCAACATTTGTAAGACGTTGTTTTACTTCTCCTACTTCATTTTCTACATTTGTAAGACGTTGTTTTACTTCTTTTACCTCATTTTCTACATTTGTCATGCGGTCTTCAAGACTAGTAAGACGATTCTCTACATTCGTCATACGAACTTCTACATTTGTAAGACGTTGATTCATCTCATCCATTTTATCGCTCAGTATACCTATTTTATCGTTTAGTACACCAAACATATCTTTCATTACACTAATAACTTCTTTTGTCTCTTCGTTCATAATAAAATTGCTCCTCTATAGTGTTATATTGTCACTGGTATATTTTCTATTGTATTTATTATATCTTTTCAATTGGTATCTGTAAACCTAAAAAAGCAATAATAAAATTAAAAGTTATTACTACATCAGAATACATCAGCTATCAGCATCTTCTACAGTTGGAATAAATGGTGAAAGAAAAGTATCTTTTTGTTTATGTAAGACTCCTCTGGATATAGAATATACTTGGAACTCATTATTTTTTCCATTTATGTCTTCATCATCTAATATATAAATCATACCATAGCTTCCGCAGGCAATTTTTGCAACAAAACTAAAAAACTCTAGTAATTCCGTTGCATCGCTAGCCTTTCGATTAGAAAATAGAGATGTTTCTATATAATGTTCTCCATTACGAACTTTAATTTGTAGTTTATTCCAATTTAAGCTTTGTATTCTTTTTTTGATTTCATATAAGATTGCGTCAAGATTTTCTTCTTCATTTTGTTTTGCCTGAGCCGTTTCTCTTATTGTAATCCAGCAATGTAATTCAAACATTTTAAAAACTCTTTTCTTTTAGATTGATTTTTAAAAACAAGGAATTAGCTCATTAACGGGGCTATTATCATCGATGTTTTTAGCTAAAAACTTTGGCTGTTTTGTTGCGACTTTATAAAGTTTTGGAAGAATATTTTTGTCAATATCATTGTATATGTTTAAATGTAAACGTTGAGCAACTTCCTTTTGTAACTCGTCATATTCAGGCATATCATCACCATAAACATCTTCAAAATCAGTACGTCCTTGTGCTTCAAATTGTAGGACATCTTTTTCTAATAAAGATGGGTCATCAATATAATACTTTCTCATATAATTTTGCCAAGCAAATGCACAATTTAGTTCTAATTCCAATAAATCTTTTAGTGTTTCTGCCACTCGTCCGCATTCATTTTCTGCATAATCTACAACGGCAATACTTCCATCTTCCAATAGAATATAGTATACTCCATTGTCATTTTCTGCAAAGACCATTCCGTCCATATTGTATCGAAAACCATAATCATCATAATCGGATAAAGGGGTAAACTTTTCCATAAATACGATATTGCATAAAGCGGTTACTTTTTGATGAAATTCTTCATCGGCTAAAATAATAGAAAAATATTCTTCCCATTGTTGTTTATCTTTTACATTTGGATTGTTATAATTATCAAATATTCCCATAATAAAATACCTCCCTAAATTTTCATTATTTTTTTATTACTAATAGTATATCACAATAATATATATTTGTCTATTCTATTCTTATATAAAAAGTAGGAAAATAGAGAAAAAAGAATCAAGTATTATGATAAGTCTATTTGTAAGCATTTTTATTTGTTTAAACTGCACAAAAAAAATATTTCTATAAAATTACAAAAACACTGTCTTAATCATAAAAAGGAAAATTGACGATATAAATATACAAAAAATTAGAGAAAAACACCTTTCTTTTTTGAAAAGAATAGATAAAATAATGCATTTATTATAAAACGAATCGTGGAAAAATGTTGAAAAGTCGGCAGTATTTGCAATAAAATTTGTCAAAAAGTATACTTTTTGAGAATTTCTACCTTACATGAAAAA
>CAMXTM010000204.1 GCA_947246775.1 uncultured Clostridium sp.
GTCCACACATTTAAGCCTAATTTTTTTGCACCTTGCGCCAACACAGCACAAGGAATTGGCTGCTCCATAGGCTCACCGCCAGAAAGGGTAATACCATCTAGTAAAGGATTTTCTGCTACAGCAGAAAGTATCTTTTCTGTATCTTCATCATAACCGCCATTGGGGTCATGGGTTTGCGGATTATGGCACTGTGGGCAATGATGAGGGCAGCCGTGTGTAAATATTGTGTATCGAATCCCTTGCCCATCTACAATAGAATCATTTACAACACCGCTCAGCCTAATATTCATTTGTTCTATTCTCCATTATCTTACAACTGCCAATCTATTTCTTGTAAACCATGTTTCTTTAAAAAATCATTTGTCATAGAAAATTGCATCACATCAAAAAAGCCTTTGCTGGCACTCATAGGACTTGGGTGTGGTGTTTTGATAATCAACAAATTATCTTGTTCTACAATATTTTGTTCGGAACATTCTCCTAAGATTAACTTTTCTTTTTTCTGTGCAAAACTTCCCCACAATAAAAATACCATCGGTTGTTTGGACTCTACTAATTTTTTAATGATTTCATCTGTAAAGGTTTCCCATTTATATTTTAAGTGAGAATTTGGTTTCCCTGCTTCCACCGTTAAAGTAGCATTTAACAATAATACACCTTGTTCTCCCCATTTTGTCAAATCTGCTGTCTTTTTAGGCTGTTCTATTCCTAAATCAATTGACAATAGTTTAAAAATATTTTGTAATGATTTTGGAACGCTTGTACTTTTACTAGAAAAACTTAAACCCATTGCATGACTATTTCCAGCTCTATCCTTATTATAATAAGGGTCTTGTCCTAAAATAACCACTTTTGTATTTGCAAGTGATGTCAATTTTAAGGCATTAAAAATATTGTCTTGTGATGGATAAATTTCGTTTGTCTCATATTCTTTGCTGATTGCTTCTATTAAATTTGTAAAATACTCTGTTTGTTTCATGTCTTTTAAAACAATGTCCCAATCATTACCAATTGTAGTATTAATCATATTATCTTCCTCCCTATAAAACACTACTTTTAGATAGAATGTTTTACTCTATCCCTTTCCTCTGCTCTTTTAGCATTGTTAAAACGGTCAAGCGTACCCACCAAATAACCAGTAATGCGGCGTATTCTCTGGAAAGGAATCCCATCTTTTTCACTTCTTCCACATTTTGGGCAAACATCACCAATAATACCATTATAACCGCAAACAGGGTCTCTGTCTACTGGGTGATTGATAGAGCCATAGCCAATATTTTGAGATTTCATATAGCGAATCACTTTTTCAAAAGCATCTACATTTTGTGTAGGGTCGCCATCTAATTCAATATAAGTAATATGTCCTGCGTTGGTCAGCGCATGGTAAGGTGCTTCAAGTTGTATTTTTTTAAAGGCACTAATCGGATAATAAACAGGTACATGAAAACTATTTGTATAATATTCTTTATCTGTAATGCCCACTATCCTACCAAAACGTTTTTGGTCTAATTTTACAAATCTACCAGAAAGTCCCTCAGCAGGTGTCGCAAGCAAGGTAAAATTCAATTTCATTTTTTCAGAATACTCGTCCATACGGCGGCGCATATGACTAATAATATCTAATCCTAAATTTTGAGCAACTTCGCTTTCTCCATGATGTGAACCAATCAGTGCCTTTAAACATTCCGCCAAACCAATAAAACCAATAGAAAGTGTACCATGTTTTAACACTTCTCTTACTTCATCATCAATATTTAATTTTTCGCTATCAATCCAAACTCCTTCTCCCATCAAAAAAGGATAATTGTGTACTTTCTTTTTACACTGTATTTCAAAACGCTCTAAAAGTTGTTCTACTACTAAATCAATTTTACTATCTAATTCTTTATAAAACCAATCAATATTACCATTTGCTAAAATAGCAATACGAGGCAAATTAATTGTAGTAAAACTCAAATTGCCACGTCCTGGTGAAACTTCTTTTGTTTTATCATAAACATTGCCCATAACCCTAGTACGGCAGCCCATATAGGCAATTTCTGTTTCAGGAGTGCCTTTATAATACTGCAAATTAAAAGGTGCATCTTGAAATGAAAAATTAGGAAAAAGCCTTTTTGCACTTACGCGGCAACTCAAACGGAACAAGTCATAATTTGGCTCTCCTGGATTAAAATTAATGCCCTCTTTTACTCTAAATATTTGTATTGGAAAAATAGGTGTTTCTCCATTTCCAAGTCCTACTTCTGTCACAAGCAACAAGTTTTTAACAACCATTCTACCCTCTGTTGAAGTATCCATACCATAATTAACAGAAGAAAATGGTGTTTGCGCTCCTGCTCTGGAATGCATCGTATTTAAATTGTGTATCAAAGATTCCATTGCTTGGTAGGTTGCCTTGTCCGTTTCTGTTAAAGATTTCTTTTTTGCAAATGATTGTGCTTTTTGTATAATGTCACTAGACAAACCAATAGAAAGTAGTAATTCTGTTTCTTTTCGTGTATATTCTTCATTTTGGTCAATCGTAGGATAATATCCCTCTTGAAACAATTCTTTTAATTCTCGTTCTACTTGTTCTGCTTTTTGTGCATCTGCCATAATCTCAACAGAAGAAACCATATTAGAATGATACCTTTTACAATAAGTTTTTTTGACACCTGGTGCTAAGCCATAGTCTAAATTGACAATCGCTTGTCCGCCATGCTGGTCATTTTGATTCGACTGTATCGCAATACAAGCAAGTGCTGCATAGCTTGCAATATCGTTTGGTTCTCTTACCACACCATGCCCTGTAGAAAAACCATTATGAAACAATTTTAATAAATCAATTTGGCAACAAGTTGTGGTCAGTGTATAAAAATCTAAATCATGAATATGAATATCGCCATTTTGATGTGCTTCAGAGTGAGCAGGATTCAAAACATAACATTCATAGAAATGTTTTGCTCCCTCTGAGCCATATTTTAACATAGAACCCATAGCGGTATTGCCATCAATATTAGCATTTTCTCTTTTTATATCACTATCACTCACATCTTTATAAGTAATGTCTTCAAATGTTTTCATTAAACGACTATTCATATTGCGGATACGAGTACGTTCTGCCCTATAAAGGATATATGCCTTTGCTGTGCCAATATGCCCATTCTCAATTAAAACCTTTTCTACCATATCTTGAATTTGTTCTATAGAGGGTGTAGCATTATATTGTTCTTGCAAATGTTGATAAACCGTTTTTGCCAGTTGCAAACAAATCGTATCGTCTTTTTTGCCGACTGTAGAAGAAAATGCCTTTTGTATCGCATTTGCAATTTTATTAATATCAAAATTTGCTAATCTTCCGTCCCTCTTTTTTATTGTTGTAATCAAAAAAAATCCCCGCCTTTCACTGTAATTGTAAGAACATATGTTCTTAAAAATATGCTTACTTATCCGCAGCACACAACAAATATAACCTGTTTGCACCACGATTTTAAAATATTTTGATAATGTAAAAAATTGTCGTATTTTGTATAAAAACACAATATATAGCAATCATGCGAATTAAAACGTGTATATATTGTAGTATAGAAAAAGAATTTCGTCAATAGATGGATTTGCAAAAAAGTGGTATTAAAAGTGTAGAAAAGGCGCTATATAAGCATATACTGTAAAAACAAAAAATTTTTTTGAGTAGAACAGGGGGAAATGTGATGGAACGTTTTTGTGATTTAAGACAAAAAGAAGTTATCAATGTATGCGATGGTTGCAGACTAGGATATGTTTCAGATTTAGAGTTCGATATTCGCACTGGAAAAATTATTGCACTCATTATACCTGCCGAAAATAGTAAAATGTGGAACATCTTTGGTGGCGGCAGCAGAGAATATTATATTGCTTGGAAATGTATTAAAAAAATAGGGGACGACATCATATTAGTAGAAGCAAATTTAGAAGAATTACTACAAGAATGTCCATAATAAAAACACTAAAATATATTGACCTAAAAAGTTTTTTTGTATATACTATACATTGTATAAATATGTAAAAAACAGTAAATTTGTAATATGTGTTAGGAAGGGAGGGATTTTTTGTGAAATGTCCATTTTGTAATCATGATGACACAAAAGTAATTGATTCAAGAAGCCAAGAAGATAATTCAGTCATTCGTCGTAGAAGACTTTGTGACAAATGTGGAAAACGTTTTACAACATATGAAAGAATTGATACCATTCCTATTACAGTAATAAAAAAAGACAGCACAAGAGAATCGTTTGATAAAATAAAATTATTAAATGGAATTATGAAATCTTGCTATAAAAGACCAGTTTCTGTACATCAGATAGAATTATTAGTAGAAGACATCGAAAATACCATTATTAGTGCAGGAGAAAAAGAAATCGAAAGCCAAAAAATAGGTAGTATGGTCATAGAACGTCTCAAAGATTTAGACGAGGTTTCTTATGTACGATTTGCGTCAGTATATCAGCAGTTTAAAGACATCAACACGTTTCGGGAAGAATTGGATAAAATGGCGAATGAAAAAACAAAATTATAATAAAAAAACCCTAACAATGTTAAACTGTTGGGGATTTTTTTTGTATGACAAACGCAAATTTGACAAATATAAAAAAGAGTATTA
>CAMXTM010000205.1 GCA_947246775.1 uncultured Clostridium sp.
AAAGGTCATCTATGTAAAGCACTTCTGTTTTTAACATTGGTTCTATTAACATTTGGTATGCTACATCATCTAGTCTGTTTGCTTTTAATTTCACTACCTCATTTGTCCAAAGGATATACCTTGCGGATTTTCCTTTATTCAAAAATTCCCCTAATATAGCTGTACAAATATGCGTTTTGCCACAACCAACTTGTCCACCTACAAAAAACCATTTTTCTTTTTCGTCCAGAAATTGTAATGCTTTTTGTTTTAGTCTTTTTTGCCATTCTTCTGGTGTTTGAAAACTGTTAAAATGATATTTTTTTACACTTTCAGCTATGCCCGAATTTTTCAGTCTTTGTATTACAATTTCCTTTTCAACACAAACACAATTTTTTAAATATTCATTCCCATCTATCGTTGCTACTAAAAGCTTGTCACCTCTACAAATAGGACACATTCCCTCTTGAAGTGGTTTACCTGGGTGCATCGCACGCCATTCTATTTCCTGTGGCTTTTTATCATTTGTATCCGCTTCTTGTTTTTCTTTTTCTTTACGCTCTTGCAACATCTTTTGTACCCGTTCTTTTAGATGTTTTACTAAGTCATTTTCATAGCACGTCCCCATCGTATCGTTTTGCTGCATTTGGTTGTGAGTTGTTTGGAAGTCCATTTGCTCCATTATTTCCGTAATTTCCTGCATAGCTTGTTCCTCCTCTATCTTGTTCTTTTGCTAACCAACGGTTTACAAAGCTTAAGATTCCTCCTTTTGTTTTTTTCCGTTTAGGATTGCTGATTATCCAGCCTTTCATTTTTCTTAATTCCTGCAATATGTCCACACTAGGATATAATTCTTTCCATGCTGCTATGTCTTTATCAAATATAGGATATTCTTCTCCTGTGTTTAACTCTAGTGTAATAACAGCTGATTCTGGTGGCGGCTCCGATTGCTTTTGCTCGGAGCATACATTCGGATTCGTATTCGGATTGGATTCAGATTGGATTGGATTACGGACACAATTGTTGTCATCTGCTGACAATTGACAGCAATTGTTGTCAATTGACTTCAACTGTGAGCAATCTGCGCCATTTTCTTTACAATCTTTTTTCACTATCTGCAAATCCGATGAACATTCTGGATACTTACTTTTTTGATTGCGTATTCTTTGATGTTCTGCCCAAGTTACCAATTGTAGGTACGGTTTTCCTTGCACTTCATATATTTTAACCAAACCTACCGCCGATAGCTTATCTAGGGCTTTTTCGATATCTTTTTCTGTTACGCTTTTCAAAGGAAAGCAAGAATCTTTAATAATTTTTGTTCTTCCATCAAATCGTCCAAAATCATCACATATTACAATGAGTCTATAAAACAGCACTTCTTGAAACCAAGATAAGGAATCAATTTCTTCACTTCTACAGATACTTTCTTTTAGTATTCTGTTTGGCATATCTTTGCCTCCTTACTGCAGCGACTTGTTATATAAAGTCGCTGCTACTGTTTTTATTTCATATTAGATGCATCTATTAGTGGTTTGAAAGACAAAAACATTGCTTTTTCCACTCCGTTTTCTTCTTCTGGCTCTGTACCATCTAAAGCATAGTCCATTAAATATTTCATTGTTTTTAATTGGTATTCTTCTGGTAGAATGTTGACTGCGTCTCTAAATCCTCTATAAAATACAAAATTTTCTCTTTGTTCTTTCATTTCTATTTCCTCCCTTTTATCTATAGTTTTACAGAATAAAGCTCTCAAAAAATCTCAAAATGGTAAATCATCATATTCCTCTACTGGATAAAAACCATTTTCTACATTTTGTGTATCCTTTAGCTTACTTTCTGCAAAATATTGTTCTGCTACTACAACTTCTGTACTCCATTGCTTTTGACCGTTGTTATCCTCCCAACAACGTACTTGAATCCTGCCAACAATACCTATCCTCTGTCCTTGATTGAAATATTTTCCCGCAAATTCTGCTGCTTTTCCAAAAGCAACACAATTGATAAAATCTACATCTTGCTTTCCTTGTTGTTTCGTTTTAGCTGCTCTGTTGACTGCTAAACTATATCTTGCAATGGCTAAATTTTGCTGTGAGTATATCACTTCAGGATTTCTTGTTAATCTGCCCATCAATATTACTTTATTCATTTTAATCCTCTCTTTCTTGCACAATCATCACAAAGTGCTTGTCCAAATCTTTCTTTTCTTTTATTATATTCAAGCTCTGCAGAATACTGTTTTCCAGAATCTGTTTTAAATCCTTCAAATTCTTTTCCACAATTTTCACAACATGGTTTCTTTCTTTTTGTAGTTGTATTTGTTTGACTAACTTGTTTTTCTTGTTTTTCTTCCTTTTCACTTGTATTTGTAGTATCACTATCCTTATTATCATCAATACAAAACAGCCCATTTAAAGCATATTTTCTAGCATAAGAGCTACTTGCTCCTGTTATTTGACTCAAGTCCATACCCTTTTTATTTTCATCTTCTCTTGCATAGGCTTCATTTTTTACTTGTTCCCCTGTTTCAATATCCATTAAACTAGCAGTTGCTTTTATGTAATATCGCTGCCCAATCAATACTAATTCATCCGATATTGTAACAATTGCTTTTTGTTCCATTAGAAGCGGTTTTACCGCTTCTAATATATCTTCACAACTTCTAAAAGCATAATTGCCAAATTTATTGTATTGTCCTTTTGGTGCTTTTAATTTTTGCTGTATTTCAAACAGCTTGTTGTAAATGCTCATTGTTGCACCTCTCTTCTATTGCCTTTAAACATAGTATACATTCGTCCATATATTCCTTTATTTCTTCAAATGGTTCATATAACCATATTTCCATTTCAATATCTTCAGCTGTTTTAGGATACCAGCCTGTTTTATGTATTTGTATTGTTAAAAGTGATATTTGTCCAGAAAATCTAAAAAATACAGTGGGTTTGTGACCTGTTTTTTCAACTTGTCTTGTCTCAAATTGATTGATTGCAAAACATAATTGTAATATTTCATTTACCTTTTCCATTTTTTCTAATTCCATGTCTGAATCCTCCTTATCGTATACTTAAACTTGTGCCTCTTTCTTCCAAATGTGCAAATGGCAATGTATCCTCTTTTAAAGCCTTTCTAATGGCATCCATATTTGGTTTTGGTGGCTGTGGTATCAAATATTGTTCTGGTATGTCTTTTACATCGGCGTCAATTTTTAATGGCTGTAAACCGCCATTTTTTCTAATGGAAAAGCTATATAAAGTTGTTGAAAATTTTGTTTTACCTGTAGCTTCCATACTGTTTTTTAAATTTTCTTTTAGTTTGTCACTTCTTTTTTGAAGCATTTCTTTTCTTTGTTTTAACCTTGCTATTTCATTTTCTATTGATACTGTAGTATCATTGATGTCCTGTATTATTTTTGCATAATTATCTGCTTTTTCTTCAATTAAACAATCAATACAGTCAAGCGTATTCTCTATTGTTTCTATATTTACATCCTCATCAAACATCATTTCTTTTACTTTCAAAAAATCTCTTGTTAATTCATACAATTTATACATTGTCAAACACTCCTTTTTATGCTAAACTAAAGTTAGCTTTTTCGGTTTTGCTCCCTTTTGGAATGAGTGATTCCTTAGGGAGCTTTTTTTATGCCTCCTTCATTTTGTCATAAATTGCTTCCATTACATTCATCTCTTTTTCCTCCTATCTTACTTTAAACAGCCAATTATTCTGCTCATCAACAATGCCACAACTTTCATCTGTTCTTGAAAAGCTATATTCTATATCAGTAAAATGTTCTAAAGCGTCTTTTGCACCGCTCCAATATTCGCTACAATAATTACTTGTTCTAGTATCACTAATACTCAATGCCTTATCCCACTGCTCAACTATGTGTATTAAATAAGCACCAAAATCAGATTCTAAAAATTCTTCTGTATCAAAATCTTTAGGTAATTTTATAGAATAAGTTTGATTCTCTCTTGTCAAAAAAGTCTCTATATCCTCTTCTAACACTGAAATCATAGTTTGTATATGCTGAAATTTGAAATAAATATCTTTTACTTCTTGTTCTGCCAATTCTTCTATTTCAGTGCTAAAAGTTTTTGTTTTTGCAGCATATTTTTCTAAAATGCTACTAACTTTTTCTAAATTTTCTTTTATTTCTTGTTTTTGTTCTACAATACCTTTTAATAATGTCATTTTTTACTACTCCTATTTTCTAATTTTTTCTTATAATTTTTTATCTCCAACCTATAACAAACTTCTGCTATAACGCATACTGTTGTTAAGATTGCTATTGCTACTAATAAGTACATTTTTACCTCCCTTTTTTGATTTTATAGAATATACGTTCGTATCAACGTACAACAATATTCTCTTTTTACACAATATTTCTGTACTATGCTGTTCGAAAGATATGATTGTAACAGTAGGTAAGCGCACAATCTTCGCAATAGGTACATTCATTCAATTCTAAGTAGATGTCACCAGAACCTTTTTTGATTACTTTTCCACAGTCTTTACAGACTTTTGATTCTTCTTTCGTTTTTTCCATACTATCACTCACTTTCTTTTTTTAACTTCCAGCAAAGCCCTAAATCACTACAGAAAC
>CAMXTM010000206.1 GCA_947246775.1 uncultured Clostridium sp.
GCATAAGGATATTTTTTTTGTAATGTGTATGCATGGTAGCCTGTTGCAAAGGCATCTTTTCTAAAATCATCTAATCCCAAAAGTGCCGCAAATCCCACTCCCCTCATGCCACCTTTTAATGCTCTTTCCTGAGCATTAAAACGATAAGGAAAAATGCGCTTATGTCCAGACAAATGCAATGTTTCATATTTATCGGAATGATATGTTTCTTGAAATACTGTAACATAGTCTGCTCCACATTGATGTAAATAAGCATATTCATCTGAATTAACAGGATAAATTTCTAAACCAATTACCTTAAAATATTTCCTTGCAATTTTACAAGCTTCTCCTATATATTTTACATCTGATTTTGTACGACTTTCTCCTGTCAATATTAAAATTTCTTGCAATCCCGTTTTAGAAATAGATTCCATTTCTTTTTCGATTTCTTCCTCATTTAATATTGCTCTATTAATTTTATTATGGCAATTAAATCCGCAATAAATACAATAGTTTTCACAATAATTTGCTATATAAATAGGTGTAAACATGTAAATACTATTTCCAAAGTGTTTTTTAGTAACAATACGTGCTTTTTGTGCCATTTCTTCTAGTAGTGGTAATGCCGCTGGAGATAACAATGCTGCAAAATCTTTTGGAGAAACATTTTCTTTTTCTAAAGCACGCATAACATCTGATTTTGTATAACAATTATAATCATAATGATTCATTGCATTGATTACTTTGTCCATAACATCTGAATCTATTATTTCCATATCTGGCAAATAAGTCATATGGTCAATTCTATTCTTTTTTAGGTTTTCTAATATCTCTTCATTTAATATGCTTTTGTTAATATGTTCCATTTAAATTCCTCCTTTAATCTTGTAAAAAACCTGTTAATGGAGAAGATGCGCTAGAACCTTTATCAATGACTCTTCCCATGCCGGACAAATAAGCAGTTCTTCCTGCTTGAATTGCTTTTTTAAATGCTTCTGCCATAGCAGCTACATCACCTGCTGTTGCAATAGCAGTATTTGCCATAATAGCAGCAACTCCCATTTCCATCGCTTCACAAGCTTGAGATGGTTTACCAATACCTGCATCTACAATAATAGGTAAATCAATTTCGTCTACTAATATTTGTATAAAATCTTTTGTAGAAAGCCCTTTATTAGAACCAATAGGAGCAGCCAAAGGCATAATACAAGCAGCCCCTACATTGACTAATTCTCTTGCTACATTTAGGTCTGGATACATATAAGGCATTACTACAAAGCCATCTTTTGCAAGAATTTCTGTTGCTTTTATTGTCTCGTAATTATCTGGCAATAAATACTTAGAATCACGAATAATTTCTATTTTTACAAAATTTCCATACCCTACTTCTCTGGACAATCTTGCAATGCGTACTGCTTCTTCTGCATTTCTTGCTCCAGATGTATTTGGCAATAGTGTTACATTTTTAGGAATATAATCTAAAATATTTGCAAGTCCTCCCTCATTTGCACGTCGTAAAGCAAGTGTAATAATTTCAGCTTCTGCTTTTTCAATACACGCTTTTACCAATTCTAATGAAAATTTTCCAGAACCTAATATAAAACGAGATGTAAATTCATGTCCACCTAATATTAATTTATCCATACTATTTTTTTCCTTTCTCATACTTCTTCTTCACCCAAAAGTAATCTTGTAATCATATTTGCTTGATGACAAGCACACAGTGCTGCTCTAGCTGCCATTAGTCCTTTTCCATAAATAGCCTCTGTTACTTCATCACCACATAAATAAAAGTTTTTTGAAATCCTACGAGTATGTACTATATTACTACTTTCATATCCAGCTAAACCTGATGCTGCTACTAGCTTTTTTTCTGGAAATTGTGCTAATATTCCGTTTACTAAAGTTGCTTTTGCTTCAGCTACATCAAATGCCTCACATATAATATCATCTTTATAAAATAACTGTTTGATATTTTGCTCTGTTACTTTTACACAATCTATATTAACGTCAATATATGGATTGATATTAAAAATTTGTTGTTTTAATGCTTCTGTTTTGTACATACCAATATGTTCTAAAAAATATTGTTGTCTATTCAAATTAGTAATATCCACTGTATCAAAATCTATAATATGTAAATGCCCAACGCCAATACGTGCTAAAGTAATGGCTACATTAGAACCTAGTCCCCCCAGTCCAGCAATAGCTACATTTCCATTACATAATTTTTTTTGTACTTGCAAAGAATGTCTTTCTATTAAAGCATCAAATATTTGTTTTTTTGTATACATATCATTGATTAACCTCCTCCTACAAAGCTAACAATTTCTATTTTGTCATCATTTTTTATCATTGTAGTGTTATATTTTGATTTTGGTATGATATTTCCATTGATTTCTACTGCAATGTGATTTAATTGATAATGCTGCTCCTCTAAATATTCTTTTAATATGTAAAAGTGTTTTAATACAACATTTTTACCATTTATAATAGCCATATTATATAAACCTCCTTTCCCAAAATAGTAAAACAGCTATAAAAAAAAGCTCACAAAGAAATACGCCCGTGGTGGTGTACCCCTTCATGAACTTTTGTTCAATCTCAACTGTTTACTATATCAATTTTATGTAAATGATTGTCAAGGTAAAAAGAAAAAGAGAGATACCAAAGTATCTCCCGTAAATTCATCATAAACGTTCCCTACGTTGGCATTACCCAAATCAGGTTATAAAGGTCGAAGTTCTCTACTTCTTCTCAGCCTAGTACATAAGCTCCCTTGTCATTCATTTATTACATTATAAACAATTTTTTTATTTATGTCAATATTTATTTTGTTTAAAAAATACAATATTGAGCCATATATTTTTCCATTAATTCTAATACATTAGCATAATTGCCTTGTAATTTAAGATAATCATAAATATCTTGTACAGAAATAATGGAATGAACATTAATGCCAAATTCGTCGCTTACTTCCATAATAGCAGTTTTTCCCTCTACTTTTCCTACTTCACAGCGATTTACAGAAATAAACATATGTGGTACAGTTACATTTGCTGCATTTTTTAGAATAGGCATTGTTTCTCTAATTGCTGTTCCTGCTGTAATAACATCTTCAATAATAATAACATTATCATTGTCTTTTGGTTGGTAACCAACTAAATTTCCACCTTCTCCATGGTCTTTTTCCTCTTTTCTATTAAAGAAATATGGTTTATTGATATTGTATTCTGTAGCAAGAGAAGCGGCTGTTGCTGTTACTAATGGAATCCCCTTATATGCAGGCCCAAACATACAATCAAAATGATCAGCACAAGTTTCTTTTATTAGGTTTGCATAAAATTTGCCTAAGGTTGCAATTTGTTTTCCAGTTTTATAATTTCCAGTATTTACAAAGTAAGGTGTTAAACGTCCACTTTTTGTTTTAAATTCTCCAAAACGCAGTACATCTGCTTCCATCATAAACTCAATAAACTCTTTTTTATTATTTGTTAACATATTGTTTTCCTTTCTAGTCTATTATTCCTCTAATATCATTAATATCTTTAATATCATATAACTCCATATATTTTTGAATTTCTTCTATTGTTTCAATAGTAGCAGTAGGATTTAAAAAATTTGCTGTTCCTATTGCAACTGCTGTTGCTCCAGCCATAATAAATTCTATTGCATCTTCTCCATTGCAAATACCACCCATGCCAATAATAGGAACGTCAACAGCTTTCGCTGTTTCATATACCATTCGTACTGCTACAGGTTTGATAGCAGGACCAGAAAAACCACCTATTTTATTTGCTAAAATAGGTTTTCTTTTATGAATGTCAATTTTCATTCCTTGCAGTGTATTGATAAGTGATATAGCATCTGCACCACCACATACCGCGGCTTTTGCAATTTCTGTAATATCTGTTACATTTGGTGTTAATTTTACAATTAAAGGTTGTTTTGCATATTTTTTTACTTCTGAAACAACTTTTTCTGCCATTTTAGGTTGTGTTCCAAATGTAATGCCACCCTCTGTTACATTTGGACAGGAAATATTTAACTCTAGCAAGTCAATATCTGCATTGGATAATTTTTCTGCTACTTGACAATATTCTTCTATTGTATGTCCGCATATATTTACAATAATTTTTGTATTATATTGACGTAAAAATGGGATATCATTTTCTATAAAATAATCAGCACCTGGATTTTGAAGTCCTACAGAATTTAACATACCACCATATGTTTCAGCAATACGAGGTGTATTATTTCCTTTCCATGGCACACTTGCAACCCCTTTTACAGTTACAGCACCTAATTTATTTAAGTCTACAAATTCGCTAAATTCTCTACCTGAGCCAAATGTTCCTGAAGCAGTTGTAACTGGATTTTTTAATAAAATACCAGCAATATTAACTGAAAGTTCTCTGTTACTCATTCCAAAGCACCTCATTTCCCCAGAATACTGGCCCATCTTTACAAACTTTTAAGTTTTCCCAATCGTTCGCGTCTTTCTTTTTTATTTTAATAGCACAGCCTACGCAGGCACCAATACCACAAGCCATTCTTTCTTCCATAGATACTTGTATTGGCATTTGATTTTGCTCAGCCCATT
>CAMXTM010000207.1 GCA_947246775.1 uncultured Clostridium sp.
GATTTTATACAAAAGGCATTTGAAGCAGGAGCAATTTGTTGTTTTACAGAAAAAGATTGTGACATCAAACAGGGACAATATGCTATTCGTGTAGAAAGCGTTGTACGGGCGCTTTTGGATATGGCAGAATATATTATAAAACAACTACAAATGCCAGTCATAGCAATTACGGGTAGTGTAGGCAAAACAACAACAAAAGATATTATTGCATCTGTGTTGGAGCAAAAGTATAATGTGTTAAAAACAGCAGGAAATTATAATACGAATATTGGTATGCCGCTTATGACAGCACGCTTGACAGAGGAACAGGAACTTGCTGTATTAGAAATGGGTATGAATAGCTTTGGTGAAATACATAATCTTTCGATTGCCGCAAAACCAAAAATTGCAGTCATTACGAATGTTGGTGTAGCGCATATGGAAATGCTGGGTAGTAGAGATGGCATATTAAAGGCAAAAAGTGAAATTTTTGATGGTATGGGCGAAAATGGTGTTGCGATACTCAATGCAGATAATGATAAATTGCAGACATTAGAGGGTAAAATAAAACAAAATATTGTGTGGTATGGTGTAGAGAATAAAAAGGGCATTTACGCAGATAATATTAAAACACATGGTGTAGAATCCATTTCTTGTGATATACATACTCCAGAGGGAACATTTCAAGCGATGATTCCTGTACCTGGTGAGCATATGGTGATGAATGCACTTGCAGCAACAGCGGTTGGTTTGGAAATGCATTTGACCTTG
Source organism: uncultured Clostridium sp. (assembly GCA_947246775.1). Taxonomy (GTDB): domain Bacteria; phylum Bacillota; class Clostridia; order Lachnospirales; family Anaerotignaceae; genus Coprocola. Next base: position 751 of record CAMXTM010000207.1, read on the forward strand.
CAGCAGATACAAAAAGGGATTGCCTCCTTTGTACCTACAAAAATGAGAATGGATATTATAAAAACAAATAAAATGACGATTATAAATGATGTATACAATGCAAATCCTGTTTCTATGAAAGCATCTATCGACGTTTTGGCAGCAGCAGAGGGCAGAAAAGTTGCGATATTGGGCTTTATGGGCGAGCTAGGAGAAAAGGAAAAACAAATGCATATAGAAGTAGGAGAATATGTAGCGCAAAAGAAGATTGATGTGTTAATATCAATAGGAGAGATTACAGAACTGTATGATGAAGGCGCAAAAAAATATGGTGCAAAACAAGTATACCATTTCGACAGTCAACAAACATTTTGGCAAGAGGGAATTTCCTTACTAAAAGAGGGGGATACTGTTTTAGTAAAGGCATCTAGGAGTAGACAATTTGAAAAAACAGTAGAAAAATTACAAGGGGTGGAATAAATTTTGGAACAGTTGATACAAGGGATTTATGCAATTATCATTGCATTTGTGATAGGGGTTATACTCTGCCCTATTCTGATACCAATATTGCATAAAATGAAATACGGACAGACAGAAAGAGATGATGGACCTGAAAGCCATTTAAAAAAACAAGGCACGCCAACAATGGGTGGCATAGCGATATTGATTGCATTTTGTGGCGGAAGTATCTTTTTTTTAAAAGATAACTATGATGGTATAGCAGTTGTACTTGTAACATTGGGCTTTGGCATAATAGGGTATATTGACGACTATATTAAGGTAGTAAAAAAGCGTTCTTTAGGACTGAAACCTATGCAAAAAATAGTTGGTCAGCTTGTAATTACAGCACTATTTGCTTGGTATTTGTATCGTTCTAATTTAGGGACAGCAATTTATATTCCTTTTACAAAAGGAATGACGATTGATTTGGGTATGTTGTTTGTACCATTTTTGATAATAGCGATATTAGGTACAGTAAATGGTGTCAATTTGACAGATGGTTTGGACGGTTTGGCAAGTGGTGTTACATTGATAGTAGCGGTTTTCTTTATGTTGGTATCTTGGGGCGCAGGTAGTAGTATATTGCCCGTTTGCGGTGGCGTAATAGGTGCTTTGCTTGCCTTTTTGATATTTAATGCCTATCCTGCAAGGGTATTTATGGGAGATACAGGTTCTCTTGCATTAGGCGGATTTGTTGCAGCGGCAGCATTTTTGCTAAAAATGCCTATATTCATTGTAATTGTAGGTTTTATCTATCTTTTAGAATCTATTTCTGTTATCATACAAGTAGCATATTTCAAAAAAACAGGTGGAGGACGATTTTTTAAAATGGCACCCATTCATCATCATTTTGAATTATGTGGTTGGAGCGAAACAAAAGTAGTCACTGTATTTTATGTTGTGACAACCATGCTTTGTTTGATTGCATTTTTAGGTTGTCGGTATTTGTTTGCGGTATAAGGCATAGTATAGAAAGAAGGCGTTTTATTTGGAATATAGAGCAAAAAAAGTGCTTGTATGCGGTATGGCGAGAAGTGGCATTGCGGCAGCAAAACTACTAAATAAAAAAGGGGCAGTTGTAACACTACAAGATTTAAAGCAAAAAGAGCAACTGGGAGATGTAACAGAACTAGAAGATGAGGGTATTCTGCTTTATACGGGCAAAAATCCTGATGATATTGTTTTACAGCAAGATTTGATTGTGCTGAGTCCAGGAGTACCTTGTGATTTGCCTTTTATAGTAGAGGCAGAAAAAAATAATATTCCTGTATGGAGCGAGGTTGAACTTGCCTATACGATGACACCATGTCCAGTCATAGCAATTACGGGAACAAATGGAAAGACAACAACGACAACATTGGTAGGAGAGCTGTTGAAATCAGTATATCAAAATGCGGCAGTAGTAGGCAATATTGGTGTACCTTATAGTGAAAGAGTAGAAAGTTTGACAGAAAAAGACTATGTTGTAGCAGAAATCAGTAGCTTCCAAATGGAAAAGGCACATACTTTTCACCCTAAAATTAGTGCTGTGTTAAATATTACACCAGACCACTTAAATAGGCATAAAACAATGGAAGTTTATATTGCGATGAAAGAGAGAGTATTTGAAAAACAGACAGAGCAAGACTATTGTATCTTAAATTATGAAGATGCTGTTTGTAGAGCGATGGCGGAAAAAACAAAGGCAAAAGTATTCTTTTTCAGCAGTAAAAATGTGTTAAATGAGGGCATTTATTTGCAAGAGGGCAATATAAAAGTGTGCTGGCAAAATATCAATGAAACGTTGTTTCATGTAGATGAATTAAAATTACTGGGTGTGCATAACTATGAAAATGTTATGGCAGCTTGTGCTTGTGCGATTTGCGCCAATATTCCGCTTGAAACCATCAAACAGATTACAAAAGAATTTGCAGGCGTAGAGCATAGAATCGAATATGTAGCAACAATAGATGATGTAGAATATTATAATGATTCTAAGGGAACAAATACCGATGCATCTATTAGAGCGGTGCTTGCGATGAAACGCCCTATTGTGCTGATTGCAGGGGGATATGATAAAGGTGTGTCCTTTATGGATTGGGTAAAACTGTTTCCAAATAGGGTAAAAGAATTGGTATTGATTGGTGTAACAGCGGAGCAAATCGAGAGAGAAGCACGAGAAGTAGGCTTTACAGCAATATCAAGATGTGAAACATTTGAGGAAGCGGTTTCTCTGTGTCATAGTAAAGCAGAAAGAGGAGATTGTGTGTTGCTTTCTCCAGCCTGTGCAAGTTGGGGTATGTTTGATAATTATGAACAAAGAGGGGATTTGTTTAAAAAATTAGTAAACTCGTATAAAAAAGAATAAAAGAGGTGGAATATATGGCAGAAGCCTCTGTGGCTAAAAAAAGAAAAACAGCAGTAAAAAGAAAACCGATTAGAGTATCGTATGACTATATGGTATTGTTTGTGGTAATATTGCTTGTGCTGTTTGGTATTGTAATGATATTTAGCTCTAGTTATTATAAAGCAATGACAACGGCTGAATTTCAAAATGATATGCTTTATTTTGTCAAAAAACAGTTTAGAAGTGGTGTGCTTGGCATGGTAGGAATGTTGTTTATGGCAAACTTCCCCTATAAAAATCTAAGACGACTGACCTTTCCAGCATATATTGTAGGTTGTATTTTGTTGCTTTTGCTGATACCATTTGGGCAAGTAATCAATGGACAAAAGAGATGGCTTTGGTTTTTCCAACCATCTGAAGTTGTAAAAATTACGACAACTTTGTTTTTAGCACATTTTATCTGTTTACATAAAGACTATTTAAAAGATTTTTCAGGATTTTTAAAATGTCTTACTGTAGTAGCAATTCCTTGTGTTATGATTGCTATTACTAATTTTAGTAGTGCTTTGTTGCTTGCGCTGATAGGAGGAGCGGTTCTTTTTGCCGCTGGATTTGAAATGAAGTATTTTGCTTATATTAGTGGTCCAGCAGCAGGTGCAGGTGTATTAGGTATTATGTTACCAAGCCTTTTGGGAAAAGGATACCGTTTATCACGTATACAAATATGGTTAGACCCTTTTTCAGACCCAACAGATAAAGGATACCAAATAATACAGGGACTTTATGCGCTTGCTTCAGGGGGACTGTTTGGCTTGGGACTTGGGCAGAGTAGACAAAAAACATTTTTGCCTGAGGCATATAATGACATTATATTTGCGATTATAGCGGAAGAATTGGGAATGTTAGGTGCAGGACTGATAATATTGTTGTTTGGTATATTGGTGTGGCGTGGCATTAAAATTGCTATGAATGCACAAGATGAGTTCGGCAGTTTGGTTGCAACAGGG
>CAMXTM010000208.1 GCA_947246775.1 uncultured Clostridium sp.
GTAAAGAAATTGATAGTGATTATGAGGCAATTCGTTTTGGGAAAGGATATGACCACAACTGGGTACTCAATGGCGCAGCCGTTGCAGCAACTGCTGTTTTAGAAGAAAGTGGTATCCAAATGGATATGACAACAACATTACCTGGCGTACAATTTTATACTGCTAATTTTTTAGATGGTTCTAATATAGGAAAAAATCATGTTGCACTATCTCATCGTTGCGGTTTTTGTTTGGAAACACAATATTTTCCAAATGCAATCAATGTAGATAATTTTGAAAAACCAATCTTAAAAGCAGGAGATACTTACTTGCATGAGACAAGCTATCAATTTTCTGTAAAAAAATAATGTGATAAAAAAAGCCCTTGCCGATTTCAAATGGTGTGGGCTTTTTTACTTTGGTTTTTAAAGTAATTTATGGTTTCGACAATCATAAAAAATGCTTTTTATTGTGATATTTTTATTGACTATTTTGTATTACTACAATATAATAGAGATAAGAATTTATTCCATTGAGGTGATGTTTATGTTTCTTTCTATTTATCAAAACAATTTGCAAATGCCGATTATTTCCTATCAAGAAAAACTTTTTTTGCCACGCATTTACTCTGCAAATTTGGGGGATACGATACTGCATTTTGTCAATAAAAAAGAAATTCCTTTTTCCAAAGAGATTCTTGACTATACGGAACAAGAGTTAGAAGAATTGCACTCTTTGCTTTTTGAAACAGTTCATATCCTTTCTCAAAATCTGCATCTGCAAACCAATGTTAATGCTTTTACAAATTTTCGAGGTTTGCCTATTTTAAAAGAAAAAAAGAAAAATACAACTCAAAAAAATAGTAAATCACTTTTTGAAATTCACTACGAATATGAACCCTCTATTGGATTTATACAAGTTTACGATATTAGTACAATAGAGCAGGCAATTATCGCTGAGCTGATAGAATATCAAAAATTTGTAGAGTGTTCCGTTTTGCCGCCGCTCAAAATCTGTCCTCAATGCCAGACTTGTTTTACCAGCAAAAGATTTGATGCTATTTTTTGTTCTCAGAACTGTGTAGAAAAAAATTTTAAAAAGGAAAAAAAGAAAGATGTTTACTATAAAAAGTATAGAAGTTTGCAACAGTATTATAATAAAAAGATGAATTATTGGTGTCAAACAAATCCGAGCTTTGCAGAAACCTATAAAAAGCAGTATGCGCTTTGGCAAACATTGGCAAAAAGGGAATATAATAAACTACCTAATTTGTCAAAAGAGGAAAAGCCAGATGTTGCTGCGTTTGTAAAGAAGTTAAAAGCATTCTGGACAATTGCAACTGTAAAGACAAAACCTCAAAAATCATGATGTAAAAAAGTACCTTATCCAAATGGACAAGGTACTTTTATTTTAATTAATGATTTTTAATTATTGAGCATCTACTTTAGCCATGTGTTGAATTAAGTCTACAACTTTGTTGCTGTAACCCCATTCATTGTCATACCAAGAAACTAATTTTACAAAGTTATCATTTAAAGCGATACCAGCTTTTGCGTCAAAGATAGATGTATGAGGGTCGCCTAAGAAATCGCTAGATACAACATCATCTTCTGTGTAATCTAAGATACCTTTCATTGGACCATTAGCAGCTTCTTTAATAGCAGCTTTGATTTCTTCATATGTTGCTGGTTTTTCTAAACGGCATGTTAAGTCAACAACAGAAACGTCAATTGTTGGAACACGGAAAGACATACCTGTTAATTTACCGTTTAATTCAGGGATAACTTTACCAACTGCTTTTGCAGCACCTGTGGAAGATGGAATAATGTTTGCAGAAGCAGCACGTCCACCTCTCCAGTCTTTTTTAGATGGGCCATCAACTGTTTTTTGTGTAGCTGTTGTAGAGTGAACTGTTGTCATAAGACCTTCTACAACACCAAATTTATCGTTGATAACTTTAGTTAAAGGAGCAAGGCAGTTTGTTGTACAAGAAGCGTTAGAAACAACTTTCATATCTTTTGTGTACTTGTCATTGTTAACACCCATTACGAACATAGGAGCATCTGCAGATGGAGCAGAGATAACAACTTTTTTAGCGCCACCTTCAAAGTGAGCGGAAGCTTTGTCTGTTGTTGTGAATACGCCTGTAGATTCTACAACATATTCTGCACCAGCTGTTGACCAAGGAATTTCTTTAGGGTCCATGCAGTTGAATACTGTTACTTCTTTGCCGTTTACGACTAATTTGTCACCTTTTACTTCAACTTCGCCATTAAAACGACCATGAGCGGAATCGTATTTGAGCATATAAACCATGTAATCTAAATCGATAAATGGGTCATTTACTGCAACAACCTGTAAATCTGTTCTGCTTAAAGAAGCACGGAAAACAAGTCTACCAATACGTCCAAAACCATTAATACCTACTTTTACCATTTTTAAATTCCTCCTCTTTTAAAAAAAACTGTATTTGGCATATTTTTCTATGCCTTTTACTTTTTTAGTATACCACAAATAATTCATTTAATAAACTACATTTCTTATTTTTTTAAATGGGGAAACTGTAACTATTTTAAAATCTTTTTTGATTTTTTGTCAAAATGCTAAGGATTAAAACAATTTAAAATTGTTTTCTGTTATATTTTAACAGCACATATGTTCTTTTTTCATTTTTGAGTTTTTTATTTCATATAATTTGATAAAAAATCAGACAAGTTTTTCTACTACTTCGCTACTTTATGTATTTTATTTTTTATTTTTTGCCTCAGCCTCGTCTAACATTGCTTTTTCTATTTCTCCTGTGGCATAATAAGCCTTTGCTCTTTTTAAATAAAAATCTTTGTCGTTTGGATTACTTTGAATTGCTTTTGTATAGTCTTCTATCGCTTTTTGATATTCCCCTAGTTGATAGTAAGTATTTGCACGATGATAATATGCTTTCATTATAGTCCAGTTTAGGTCAAGTGCTGTATTGAAGTCTTCTATTGCTTTTTGATATTTTCCTATTTTGTTGTAGGCACAACCACGATTGCAATATGCTTCAGGAAAATATGGTCTTAATGTAAGCGCCTTGTCTAAATCCTCTATTACTTTTTGATAATCTCCTATTTTATCATAACTATAAGCACGATGATAATAGTTTTCTGCACAACTGCTATCTAACGCAATAGCCTTACTCAAATCGTCAATCGCTTTTTGGTGTTCATTTAAGGAAGCATAACTGTTACTACGTTCTACATATGCTTCTGTATAGGTTGCGTCTAATTTTAATGCTTTATCAAAAAAACAGATTGCTTTTGGATATTCTTCTAATCGATTGTATACAATTCCTAAAAGATAATATGATTTTTTATAATCAGCATTTAATGCAACTGCTCTATTCAAATCATTGATTGCTTTTTGATATTCCTCTAAATCAATGTACTCTATTGCACGGTTGGCATAAAGTTCTTCCTCCTCTTGCAACGCAATTTTTTGATTTAAAAAGTTAATTTTTTCCATAATTCTTTTGTATGCATCATAAGTATACAGATGGGGACTGCTGAATACTGAAATACATTCTTCTAAATCTTCTTGTTCTTTTTTGTATTTTTCTATTTTTTCTATATAATTTTTATCAAACCAGTAATCCTGAAACAGACTTTGTTGCAATTCCATATGATATTTTTGATAAATTTCCTTTAAATCTGTTTGTTTTTTTAAATATGCTAAATCTTCTTTTTCTCGTTTCACTTCTAAGAGATATAACTCATGATTTTGCACAAAATCTGTATAAGCAGCAGATTCTGCTTGTTCTAGCGTTTTAAAATTTAAAGCAATATATTTTTCTTCCAATGTTTTTAATTCTATTTTAAAATAATATTCTATAAATTCTTTTATGACTTCCAAAGCTATAGTATAGTCTTCTTTGGAAAAGATGTAACTATCTTCGACTGCTAATAAAGGAAATATAGAATACATTTGCCTTACTAAACTAGATAATAGTGTAGCTTTTTCTTTTAAGATATTATATTTGCTGGTATAATAGCCACATTCGCCATATTTATCATCATAATCGTCATACTCATCATCATAATCATATTCGTTCTTTGAAATAAAATCATATTGTGTACCATTTAGGATATAATCCCAATATTCCTCTATTATATCGTTTAAATGTGGTATATAACTTCGTATTTCACCTTCAGCAAATTTTTTGTAAGTATAAAATATTCTTTGTAAAATAGTCATAAAAAATATTTTTTGCATTTTAGGAGGTAGTTTTTGTGCTGTTTCTATGATTTCTTTTTTAGACTTAAAAGTAACTCCCCCTGCATAATTACTTCGTCTTGCATCTATTATTTCTGAAATTATTTCTTTGTCATGGATAACTTCTACATGAATCAGCTTGTTGTTTGGAGTTTTGACTCCAAGACAAATAAATAAATCTGGTGAGATTAAATAGTTATATCGTACTTCTACATAATCATCAATTATTGAAAAAGGACTTCCATACATTTTTTCGATTTCTTTTATATCGTTTATCTTATTTCCAAATCTTAACTCCATTCCTATATATTTCAATATTGTATTGCCTATTTGTCT
>CAMXTM010000209.1 GCA_947246775.1 uncultured Clostridium sp.
ACTTTGCGAAAAATTAGAGCAAAAAGGTTATGTATTTTCTTCTGCAAATTCCATTAACATAGGTAGGCTTGTACCACAAATCGTATATTATTTTTATGCCTATGCAAAAGCAGTAAAACAAGGCGATATTGCAGTAGGCGACAAATTGAATTTTACAGTACCAACAGGTAATTTTGGTGATATATTAGCAGGTTACTATGCAAAATGTATGGGATTGCCAGTCAATCGTTTTGTATGTGCATCAAATGATAATAAAGTGCTTTATGACTTTTTTGAAACAGGGGAATATAATAAAAATAGAGAATTTCATGTTACAATTTCTCCCTCTATGGATATTTTAATTTCTAGTAATTTGGAAAGATTTTTGTGCCATAATATGGGACAGCAAAGCACAAAACAGTGCATGACACAACTGCAAAAAGAGGGTAGTTATCAAACAGAAATAGTAAAAAATAGTGAAATTGTGGGAGAATATGCGACACAGCAAGAAACTTATCAAGCAATTAAAAAGGTGTATGATGATACAGGCTATGTGATGGATACCCATACAGCAGTAGCATATGCAGCATATCAGAAGTATAAAAAGAGTACAAACGATAATACTCCTATGGTAATTGTGTCTACAGCAAGCCCTTATAAATTTACAAAAGATGTTATGACAGCATTAGATGAAAGCAATCAAAATCAAGATGCGTTTGTACTGATGGAAAAATTAGAAAAAGTGTCTGGTGTGGTAATTCCTGAGCCAATACAGGGTATACAAAATAGAAAAGTGCTGCACAACAATGTATGTGAAAAAGAAAGTATCAAAGAGTTTGTAACAGATTACTTATTAAAATAAAATTTAAAAAATGGAAAGAGAAAATAAAATTTCTCTTTCCATTTTTTGTATCATAAAATTATTGATGTTCTTCTAAATATTTTTTTGCGGCTTTTTCTGCCTGTGCTGCGCCAAAATGATACTGTCTAAAATTTCTATCATGATACTGTCTGATTACTTTTTCAAAATAATTTTTCATCATGTCTTCTCCAGTGATGTCATCATCTTGGAACATCATAATTTTGTCCGCATCGATTTTGCTAAGTTCCGTTGTAACGTCCCAAGAGGAAAAAGTCATATAGTGTTGTATCTCTGCTTTTGCGTATTGTTGCATATGCGCTAAATTATATTTTACAACATATGCTTCTGGGCGCATTATGCTTAATGCTGTTAAAAATATAAAAAATACAGCAAATAAATACTGATACAATTTTTTTTGTTTTTGGAATATGGTATATACTACTCCTATCATACTAACAGCAAGCATAGCTAAAAACCAAAGAACATATACTCTCATGACTGTCATATGATATGCCTTTACATATAATATCATTCGATAAGCGGAAGAAGCTATCAAGATTACATTACAAACAGAGATTGCTGTTAAGATGCAATCTAATATTTTATTTTTGGTAAAAAGTAAATTGCTAATGATTATCATTAAAAAGTTTAGCACACTGACAAAGAGTAACTCAAAAAAGCCTTTTCTGGCATAGCTGGCGTAAGTATAGCCCTCTGGCAAATTTCCTTTGCCAATAAATAAATATACTATCTGTATTAAACAAAACAGCACATATACAACAAGTAAAATACTTGTAAAAGTAATTGCGATAACTGGTTCTGCTTGTTTTCCAGTTTTGTTTTTATTTTCCATATCGTTTCTGGCAAGCCCTGCGGCAAAGCAGTAAAATATCCAATAGCCTAGCACAAACAAAAATAGAATAATTACAATATTTTGTGGTAATAAAAGGGTTCCTAATAATTTAATTACCATATTTTTAAATACTTCATCTGCTGCTGCTAGGATAGAGATAATAAATATGGTTAAGGGTAGAGCGATTGCTAAGCCTAATACAATATAGCTCCATTTTTCTTTTTTTTGATTGTTTTTCATTTGTTTTATAAAATCTTCTATAGGCTGGAATAAACTGATAAGACTGCCCATAAGTAAAAGGATTAAATTGTATAAATAAGTTTTTAAGCTCCATTGTCTGTCCTCATATAACTGATGTAACATCATTGCAAGAAATAGTAATAATATCATTTTTTTCTGCCAAAAATGTAAAAATGTTTGGTTAGTCCAAAGCATGACAAGACTCATTATTGCTATCATTGCAATGTAATAGATGGTGTCTTTTTTCATTTCTATATCCCATTGCTTTAGTATAGCAATACAACAGCCAATTTCTCCCAATGTTGCGATAAATACACCTAAGCCTGATTCTATGCGATACGTTCCTAAAACATAAAAAAATGCAAAGCAAATGCTAATTAGAGTAAATTTCCAAAATTTTTCTATCATTTTTTGCTGATATACGGTTTGTTTTTTCCCTTTTTGTTCTGTTTGTGCTGTTTCTGGTATTATTTTATCAGTATTTTCTGTTGTTTGCTGTTCTTTTTTCTGTAATTGCTGTGCGATTTGTTGTTTTTCTATTTCTATTTCGTTTTCCTTTTTATTTTCATTTTCTGCTTGTTCTGACATAGTCTACTCCTCCTTTACAAATTCTAATATATCTCCAGGTTGACATTGCAATGCCTCGCATATGCTTTCTAAGGTAGAAAAGCGGATTGCCTTTGCTTTATTATTTTTTAAGATAGATAAGTTTGCCATAGTAATATCAACTTCTTTTGCTAATTCGGTGAGTCCTATTTTTCTCTGTGCCATTACAACATCTAAATTTACACGGATTCCCATATTTTTTCCTCCTATATGGTCAAGTCATTTTCTTGTTTATAATTTACTGCTTGCTGAAATACCTTTGATAGTACAAAGCTAAATAGCCCTGCAATAAAAAATATGATAATAATGACTACAGTAGATGGTGTAATAGCAAAAAATAGTCTGATTGCTGTTGCGATAGAGGCAGCAATGCTGTAGTAGCCCATTTTTTTAAGACTTTCTACATTTTGTTGTATAAAACAATTTTCGTCTAAAACAGTTCGGAACATTTTTCTTAATTCTCCTATAATCATGACTGCAAATGCTCCTGCTGCAAAAAAGAGTATGCACATAGCAAAATAATCTTCTTGAAAAGCGGTATAATATTTTGCTAAATATCGTAAGGTGATAGGTAGTGTAATGCAAACAATACAGCCGCTATAGTACATAATATCTAACAACAATTTTACACATCTTTCTAGTGTCTTTTCTTTCATATTTTTTCCGTTGCCAAAAATCTATAAATATATAAAATCTTGTTTGCTTCCCTGTTCTACGAGTTCGATTTTGAAAACGATAACGTATTCTACTCTCGTTTGGTATAACTCTCTGAGGGCGTAAATTCGGATACAACGCGTCCTATATCATTAGCGAATATCTTTGACGTTTATGAAAGTTTTGACCTAGCAATTTCTGAAAGAAATGCAGAAAAAACTTGAATGTCAAAGATAGAAGCGGTTTTTCATGTGCAACATGAAAAAAATTTCATCATTAGCATTCTCTTTTTTGTGATGTTATGCTAATTGATATTTTGAAAGATTGATACTTGCGTTCAAATCTCTATCAATGTGCAGCCCACAACTGCACTGGTAAATCCTATTTTTCAATTTTAAATCTTTTTTCATATTTCCACATTGACTGCAAATTTTTGATGATGGATAAAATCTATCTGCTATCACAAGTGCAATACCTCTAAATTTACATTTATATTCAAGTTGTCTTCTAAATTCATAAAAACATTGCTTTCTGATAGCGTCTGATAAATGTTTATTTTTCATCATATTAGAAACAGCTAAATTCTCTATCACAACTCTATATGGTTTGGTTCTCACGATACTTGTTGTTGATTGATGAATGTGGTTGTTTCTAATATTTGTTAGTCTGCGGTGTAATTGTTGTATTCGTTTTTCAAGTTTTATAATATTTTTTGTTTTGTTATATTGACAACGGTTTTCACCGCCTTTCTGTGTTTTGTTTTTTTCATATTTTTTACTAACTTTTCTTTGTAGTCTTTTTAATTTCTTTTCTAATTTTTTTACAATTCTAGTTTTGTTTATGTTTTTGAACACTTTTCCATCAGAACAAACTGCAAGTTCTTTAATACCTAAATCTATCCCTAATGATACATCAGTTAATTCTTCTCGAATTTCTTGTTGTTCTATACCTACTGAAATATACCAATATTTGTTATCATAGCTAATTCTTGGGTTACTATATTTTACATTTACTGGTAATTGTTCCTTCGTTTTTATCCAGCCTATTTTTTCAATATTGACTGTTTTATTCTCTTTTACTTTTAGTTTTACATTGTCATGATAAAATGCTGGCTTTGATTTTCTTTTACTTTTAAATTTTGGTTTCTTTGAAAAACCCTTAAAAAATCTGCTAAAACTCTCGCAAGCGTCTTTTACAGCTTGTTTTGCTACATTGTTAGAAACTTCATATAGCCATGACAATCCCTCTTTTTTTAGCTGTGTTAATTCCCTTCTCAATTCTTTATCAGAAAGAAATTTACCACCATTTTTGTAATTTTCTTGTTGTTTTTCTAGCGTCCAGT
>CAMXTM010000210.1 GCA_947246775.1 uncultured Clostridium sp.
TCTTTTAATTCTCTTTTTTATTTCACCTATATTTACAACATTACAACTTTTTGAAAAATTCTCATTTATTCAAAGTAACTATAAAAATACAAGCTATCCAGAATAATAGCTTGTATTCAAAAATTTTGCTTATTCGTATCTATATTCTAGCTGTTTTTCAGTTAAATTAACAATTTTTAATATAAACTCATCACTATATCTTTCTTTTATCAAATTTTATTTTGTCTAAATTACATTTTGAGCTTATAAAAATATTATTTAACTGAATGGTTCTCCTGATGGCACTAAATAATCATCATTCCATGTACCCCAATACATAAAACCAGTATCATCTTCTACAAGTATCCACATACTATATAATCCCTCGCTACCATCTGTCATAGGTAAATGAAGACAAAAAGCATATTGATATGTTGTATCAGCACCAAAATTATGTTCTGGCATATAAGTGACAGCATTATCCGAAAGCTCAAAATAATCTTTTACTATTTCTTTAGCTTGCTCTGGTGTTAATGTATCAGATTGATAAAAAGTATTATATTCATAATCATTATAATCACTAGTATCATTGAAATTAAAGTTATTATGTTCTTCATCTACAGAAGTATTTAAATTACTATCAATATAATTATTATCTTTAATTTTATTAGAAGATGAATAATACAAATCATCATTTTCTATAATAGATTGTGTTTCAGAAGAATTAGTATCAAGAAGATCAACATCAAAAATTTTTGAAAAAAGTGCTATTGTAACTAAATCAGGTGCTTCTTTTCCATTTACTTTTACACTATGTAATTGAAATTCTCCGCCATTTATTACATCTCCAAATATAACAAATGTAATTGTAACATGTGCTTTTTCTTCTTCTAGCATACACTCTCCTGTAAAATCAACCATTTTCTGAGAACCATTTTTATAGCTTGTTCATTTTGTATTTCCAAAAAAGTCTTCAAAGGCTCGTCCTATTGTTTTTTCTTCACTATATGATTTTAAATAAGATTCTTTAACCATATTACTAGAAGAAAGTTGATTTCTGACAGAATATGCTGCAAATAGTATAAAAGCAAGGGCAACTCCATAATATATAATAAATGTCTTTTTTCTAGCATTTTTTAAATTTTTGTATGCCTGATATGCGTTAATTGGAGCGTCAGCATTAATTGCCTTCTGTATATATTTTCTGATACATTCTGCTTCTTCTGAAAAATACATTTCTTGTTTTTTAGCTGCTTCTTTTTTTATTATATGCAAAATATTCTCTTCAACTACTACCTTATATTCTCCATGTTTTGCTTCCATAATAATGTCAGAAGTCTCATTGATATATACTGCCTTTAAATCTGGATAATTAATTTGCTTTATTTTTTTTCCATTTTTTTCATTAAATCTATACCTGTTTTATTTTTTTGATATTTTATAAAAAAATAAAAGTGACGAAAACATCCTAACCATAATATGTATGCTACAATTAAAAAAATAAAAATCATTTCAACTAAATTCCTTTCAAAAATTATTTTTATATCTCAATAATGCTATTATATTCTTAAATAAACTAAGCTAAATCATTGCTAAACATTTTAATAGCACCTTCTACAATAATTTTTGTAGAAGTAAAATCAAATGTTCCACCAACAATACCTCCTACAAAAGGAACTGCCTTGTCTATACTAACAATACCAACTTGACCAATTTTCGCTAATAAACAACGAGCAACTAATTGATTTATTTTTTGAATTGCATTTTTTGTCATTTTTGTTCCAATTTTTATTCCCGTTTTTTTTGCAATATTTGAAACTGTTTGTCCTAGTAAACAAATATATACGAGAGTTCTTACTTCACTAGAATATAAATCAAAACCATAAATATAAGCAATTCCCATAATCATTTTTAATTGTGTTTCCCATACAGAGCATACTTCTATAGGAACTGCAAAAGGTAATGTAATAACTCCTCCTGACCCTGCCATAAAACCAGTAAAAGCACATTTTATAGATTGAGATTTTACTAGTATTTTACAAGCATTTTCCATATTATAATTTGATTTTATCAATGCTTTTTCTGCCAATTCTTGTGCAGAACTAGTAAAAATAGAATTACATAAATACTTTTCATATAAAAAATCAAGTATATCTATTACAAAATTTGTATTTTCACTATTATTACTCACATTAGTTTCTATATTATTTATTATCATTAAATTTTCACTCATAGATAATTCTCTCTTTCATTTTCCTAGATTATTTAGTAGATTTATTTAAGTTTTGTATTACTTTTACTATAGATGGTGCTTTTTCTACAATTATATCAATTATCCACTCTGGAATTTCATATGTTGTTCTTCTAATTGTTTCTCCAGTTTCAGTTTTTGTAATTATTTTTTTTGTTTTCTTCATAACTAAAGTCCTCCTAAAAGTAATAAAAAAATTTTATTTTTTTGAAAGGCATTTCAAAACAGACACACCTAATTCAATAAATTTAGCTAATTTTTCTGAAATTTCATATACTGTTTCTTTTTCTTTTGTTTCTTTTTCTATTTTTTTTAACAATACCCTTGTATTATTTCTTCCTTTTTCTTCTTTCATAAAAATCCTCCTTAATAATAAAATTTTTTGTTAAAAATATGGTAAAATAAAATAAACATCCTTGTAACATAAAATATCTCTTTTACGAAAAAATGACAAAAAAAGAGCCATCATATTGCACAATGGCTCTTTGATTTTTACAATAAAAATTTCTGATTTTCTTCTAACTTTTTCATACCTTCACGTTTCAATTCTGTAGTAGGATGCACATATTTATTCATAGTAATACTAATATCAGAATGTCCTAATATTTCACTTAAACTTTTAATATCACAACCATTCATTACCCAGTTCGTAGCAAAAGTATGTCTTAAACTATGGAAATGAACATTTTGTATATTACATCTTTTTAAATATCTATAAAATTGATTTTGATAGGTACGAGGGTCTAAAGGCTTTTCAGGAGAACCCGTTAATATAAATACATTATCATCTTGTCTATATTTTTCTAAATAAGTTGTTAATGTAGAACCTAGTGGAATATCTCGTATAGAATGTTGACTTTTAGGCTCTTTTATAATCAATTTTGTTTTTCTATCACTTTCAGAGAAATCTTTTGTTCTACAAATTGTTTTATAGATATGTAATATAGACTTTTCAAACTGTATGTCTTCCCATTTTAATGCACATACTTCTCCAATACGAATACCTGTATATAGGCATAGGATAATACCTATTTTTTGTATATTCATATCATTTTTTATCACTTGTTCTAGTTGCTTTTGTTGTGTTTTATCAAGAATAGAAATTTTTTTACATTGTTTTTGTGAAAAACGAATTTGACCAATTTCTTGTACTTGATAATCTAATTCCTTTGCATATTGCAATATACTTTTTATGTTATGATAAAGCCCTTTTACCATTGACATAGATAATCCGCCTTTCTTGTCTAAACGCCCACTTTGCAGTTTTTGATTTATAAAAAGCTGTATGGTTTCTCTATCAATTTCAGCTATTGTCATATCTTGAAAATAGGGAAAGATATGATTTTCCATGTTTGCAAAGTAAAGAGCGTAGGTTGTTTCACTTACGCTACTAGAAATATTTTTTAACCAAAGTTGAGAAATATCACATAATAAAATATTATTCTTTTTATAGTTCATTTTTAAAGCACTCCTTTTGTATATTTTGATAAAGTTAATTTTTATCGATTTATGAAAATTTTTATTGTGTTTTGATAGTATTTTTTGTATAATTAATATACTTATTTACAGCAATCTAATTCATTAACGAAAAAAATAGATGAAAAACCAAATATTTTTATATTTTACGAAAATATTTGTTGCTCTTTCACTCTTCTATAGAACGTATTTTTCTTCATTCCTAACAGTTCCATCGCTTTTTTTGCTGTAATATCGCCATTTTTCCATTTTTGAACAATCTTTTCAAACTCTGGGTGTTCTATTCTTTTTCTACCTTTATACTTTCCTTGTTTTTTGGCTTCTGCAATGCCTTCTCTCTGTCTTTGCAATATATATTCTCTTTCCAATTCTGCAACAGCACCAAATACAGTAAGCATAAATTTTCCTGTTGGCGTATTGGTATCAATACATTCTTTTTTACTAACAAATATCACATTTTTGTTATTCAATTTTTCAATCAACTCTAACAGGTCTTTTGTATTTCTGGCAAAACGACTAATACTTTCACAAATTACAGTATCGCCTTGCCTTGCAAAATCTAACATTTTTTGGAGTTCTTCTCTTTGCATATTTTTACCACTTGCCTTATCTATAAAGATTTTTTCTACTCCTAATTCTTGCATTAAAACTTCTTGTCTAATTGTATTTTGTTCTTCTGTACTTACTCTGATATATCCAATCTTCATTTTAAATTCCTCCTTTTTAGTTTTCAGTTTCAATAGGGTGTACCTTTTTGAGACATCCTAAATTTGTCCCAATAGACTTCTTTTCCTCCTTTATGAAATGGTTCAAAAGGAAA
>CAMXTM010000211.1 GCA_947246775.1 uncultured Clostridium sp.
TTTTCTTCCATCCAGCCACTTGTCGCTCCCGCTATCAACTGTGTATCTAATGCTTCCATAAATGTTTTTGCATACTCTATTGTATTTATACTCATATCTTTATCCCCCTTTTATCTTCTCATTAACGCTGCTTCAAATTGTCTAGCAATTTCACTCTTTTTATTTGCTTGCCTATTATTACTACTATATCCTCGTCCCTCTATTTTTTGCCCCTCTTCTTCAAAAAGATATGGCACTTCTCTTTTTAATTTTTTTATGTCTAATCCCTCTACACCTATATTTTCTATCTCTTTATCATCTTTTAACACAACATCTTCTAAATTTACCAATGCCAACAATGCTTTTGTATTTCTTCCGCCTGCTTGTTTTAATTCAAACTGTACCGCATATTTCTTTAATTTTTCTTCATATTCATCGCATTTTACTTTTAATTCTTTGTTGTCTTTTTCTAACTGTGTTATCTTCTTCTGATATTGTTCTACTTCCAACATCTTTTCTTGTTTTTCTACTTTCTCTATCATTTCTCTCATTCCTTTCTTTCTGCTGTTTTACTTCTTCTATTTCACTATTTACATCTTGTACAAAAGGGTGCTGTGCCAGCAATGTTTTATCACTCACAATTCCTTTTGATGCTGCAATGATATTCATTGTCTCTACATCATCTGTTATACTACTCATATTTAATCTAAAATCTAACTTATTTACATCATACTCTGTACCATTCTTTCTATTGCAATCATCCAGCAAAAACCAAAAAAATTGTTTTAATGCTCTCTTTATTTCTGGTATAATACCATTGATTTTTAAATGAAACATCGCATACTGAAATTTTAAAGATACTCCACTTGGTGCATTTCCTAATCTCTCACTATCTGTATCTACTCCCATGCCAAAATGAAATATATCTTTCCTTAGCAAATTTAACCACTGTATCCTACCATCAATAGGCAACTCTACTTGCTTTGTCTCCACTTTTCCAGATGAATCAGATATTTGTACTGCCCTATTTACTTGCAACTTCTTCGCAATCGCATTCGCTGTCTCTCCTCCATATCCCGCTATCACCCAATACAATTCTACCAAGTCCATAAGGCTATTTGTTCCCTCACTACAAACTAAATCATATGCATCTATCAGCCCTTTTATCAGCTTTAAGTCAGACATCTCTTTACTATTATTCCTTAATGCTATAAATGGTACTTTCCCCCAGCCATGTTCTTCTTTTTCTACTTCTTCTTTTCCCTTTACAACTGCCCAATGCCCTACTTTTTCCTCATACTCTCTCTCATAACTTCCATCACTCCTTTCTACATAATAAACAACATCATCTTTTGTCCACCATTCTACTTTTCGCAACACCTTTTCTTTGCCATTCTCTATCTTTGTAAAATTATAATACCTTATTACTTGCTCAATTTCTCTTTTATTTACAGAATCATAAAATACTATCAATTCTTCCGCTGGTACAACGCAATAGTGCAAATTCCCTTCTCTATCATAATACATATGCACATACTCTATTCCCTTATTTGCTGCTCCTATCAACCACTCATACAACACAGCATTAAATTCTTCCCCGGTGAGTTTTGCCATACATCTCTCATACTCTGACACATCTTCCCCTTTTTCTCCTCTAACCAACACACTTGGTTCTCTCGCTACCAAATAAGATACTTTTTGTTCTACCAACACATGGTGAAACGGACACACTACGTGGTAATTACTCCTATTTGGATTGGAAATTAATTTTATCCTCTCTTCCTCTACTCCCTCTTTATTTTTATATGTCTCAGAAAAATGTCTTACTCTAAAGTCCTTTTGCAACACATCTTGCTCACAACAATAATATCTCTCTCCCTCTTGCATCTTTTTCTTTTTTTCACTATTTAAATCTTCTGATATTATTGCCTTAATTAACTCGCTTTCACTAAATTTATTCTCCGCTTCCAATCTCGCTTCTATCAATTCTATCTCTGTTACATACATTTTCTTTTTCCCTCCTTTCCTCTACTCTACCCTTACTAATCTCATATCATATTCCCTCGCATACCGTACTGCATCTATAGCGTGATTATCCTTATCTGGAAACCTTGACTCCCAATTTCCATCACTATCTCTCCCAAATTCATACCCTACAAACTCCCTCGCAGTATTTGGACATCTCCTCTCATCTATTACTATCTCTTCCAAACTTTGCAGCCACTTTATCCCATAGTTTACACTATCCGCTCCTTTCTTCGCTCCTATCATTCTCAAGCCATATGATTGCATTTCTGCTATGGATTTTGGTTCAGCGCTATCCGCTATTATCAACCCATTTCCTTTATTCTCTTCCTTTATCATCTCATATGCCCTCTGATTACTTAATCCCCGCTTCTGTATCTCAAAATATATATAGAGTTTTCTCCTCATATTATCATAGTGATTTACTGTATAATGCAACGGGTCTATTGCATATCCCCAATCTAATCCCCTCGCTACATTATCAAATTTAGCAATTTCTTCTTCTGTTATTTCCCTCAATACTATATTCTGAAATACACTCCCTTCCTCTCCTACTACTTCTCCCATATATTCATGTCTATATATCTCTGGTTGCACTCTCTTAACATGTTCCGCTTCTACAAAAAATTGCTCCCCCAACCACTCTCGGGGTACTCTCTCATATGTACTATGATGTATATATTTATCTTCTCTCTTTTTCTCACTTTCTCTATTTACCCAATTATTCTTACTCTTTGGCGGATTATATGTATAAAATACTATAAATTTTTTGCCCCCTCTCATCAGAGACTGATTGATATTCCTTATCTCTGACATTCCCGCAAATTCATCTGTTTCTTCATACCATATATACTTGATATATCCTTTTCGGCATTTTATGGATTTTATCTTCCTCGGATTATCTGCTCCCCTAAACAATATCTTCTGTCCTGTTACCTTATATGTAACTTCTAACGGTGACGACATCTTGCCCTCCCACTGTTGTTCTACTCCTAATATCGAAATCGCCCACCATATTTGCTCAAACACACTATCCCTTAAATGAACTCCTATCTTCCTCAACACTACCCCATTCGCTTCCCTATCTCTCATAATCCCCAACACAATCTCTAGTGAAACAAATGACGATTTTGTACTTCCTCTCCCTCCTTTTAACCAATAGTGTGTACTCCTCTCCTCACAAATATCTTTATGTACCTCATAAAATGGTTCTGCAATTACTGTCGAAAGCTGGATTTTATTCTCTATCATTTCCTAGCCCTTTCTTATTTACTATATCATCTACAATAATTACAGCGTCATTTTTACTCTCTATTGCTTGCTCAAAAATGTTTTGCCTTTTCCCCAATAACTCCGCTGCTCTCATTCTATCTTTCATCGCTGAATCACTCTTTTCCTTATAAGCATCTCCTTTCATCACGCTTGTTAAAAATTGCAATATATCTACATCATCTGCAATTTCTTCCTTTCTCTTTTCCTCTAACAATCTCTTGATTTCTTTTTGCACATTCTCCTTCTTTATCAGGCTTTCTCCATTTTCTTTACTATATCCTGCCCCCTCTGCCGCCTGCAAGTTTGTCTTTCCTTCCGCTTTCAGACGGCAAAATACAATTTCTTTTTTACTTAAATTTGTCCTCATTTCATTTCCTCCTTTCTTATACAGAATATATTATAAAAAATCTCAAAAAGTCTCATCTTTTTAAATTTTAGCTTTTTTTTAACAAATTTATGCTGCTATTTTTTCTTCTTTACACATCATAATCAATTTATCTAATATCATATCATGGTCACGAAAACATTTTGCCCTACTTTTATGCATCTTTAATGCAATATAATCATACTGATATTCTTCTTTATATCTCATTTTTAAAAATATTTGCTCATCATACTCCAATCGCTCTATATATCTCTCCATCTTTGAATATTCTTCCATCTCCTTTTTCATATATTCTACTATCTTCTCAATTTCTATTTCATATATCTCTTTCGCTTCTTCTAAAGAAATATTCTCTTGCTCCAAAAATGGTCCGTTTTCTCCCAATATTAAAAACTGTTTCACCATCTTTTGTAACTTTACAATCTCCCTTTGCTTCTTTTGACAAAAATCAATCGCTTTTCCCCATCTAAGTAATCTCTTTTTCATCAAAAGCTTTTCCTCCTTTACTATGGCATTTAGTACCTTCTCTTTCATAATGAAAACATTCCTCTTTTCCCAATTCGTTAATTTTTTTCACACATTCATCATAGTACACTCCTTTCAATAAACTCCCATTATACATCACACATGATAATACTTTCATATTAGCAGTACATATGTTCTTTGTCAACAAAAAACAAAATTTACACCTTATTTTTATACATTTATTTGCCTTTTTCGCTCTGTCATATTATAATATTAACAACTACATTTTTTAGAAAGGAGTTCTTATGTATATGTTTCAAAAGCAGCTCTTCAAAGAACAGCTTATTAAATTAATGAACGGT
>CAMXTM010000212.1 GCA_947246775.1 uncultured Clostridium sp.
TTTCATTAACCCCTTTGCACTATGTCTATCTAATTGGTGTCATATGCATTTTGTTTGTCATGATACTAAGAAAAGACACCCCTATTGCCTGCATTGTATTTCTCTTTTTATTAGGCGCTGTAGGCACAAACAGTTTAATCGGCGGTGTACAAACCATATTTAAAGCAATCCTATACGCTGGCAAAGAATTTATGGAAATCATCGCTACCATCGCACTTGTTACTGCATTTTCAAAATGTCTCATGGACTTAGGCAGCGACAGACTCATTATGATGCCTATGGCAAAAGTAATGAAAACCCCTTCCATTACATGGTGGATATTAGGCATTACTATGTTGATTTCTTCCCTATTTTTATGGCCTTCTCCCTCTGTAGCACTTTTAGGCACAATTATGTTACCTTTTGCTGTCAAGGCTGGGCTAAAACCACTTGCGGCTGCTATGGCTATCAACTTATTTGGGCATGGTATCGGGCTAAGCTACGACTTTGTCATTCAAGGAGCGC
Organism: uncultured Clostridium sp.; assembly: GCA_947246775.1. Lineage (GTDB taxonomy): Bacteria > Bacillota > Clostridia > Lachnospirales > Anaerotignaceae > Coprocola. The sequence continues at coordinate 505 of CAMXTM010000212.1, forward strand.
CTGCTATTTCTGCTAGTTCCGCTGGTATTTCCACTGGAGAACTATTAACTGTTGGTCGCCCACTCTTTATTGTTATGGGCTTCAGCACAGTGCTTGCTGCTTTTTTACTCAACAGAAAACAATTTAGCACTATGACATCAGAAGGCACTATCCGCGCTCGCTCTACTACGCCTATCGCTGAGCCAAAAAAAGACTATACCAAAGCAGCACTTACTATTGCCATTATTACGCCTATTGCTTTTATTGCTGACATCTTTTTTATGCTTCTTTTTGACCTAAAAGGCGGTGACGCTACTAGCATTGTTGCAGGAACAGCGGTATTATTGATGTGTTTTGGTGCGATACTAGGTTTTGGGAAACAGTCCCTTGAAAAAGTAACAGATTATGTTACAGACGGCTTTTTATTTGCTATCAAAATATTTGCTCCTGTTATTATTATTGGTGCATTTTTCTTTTTAGGCGGTGAGGGAATCACTTCTATACTAGGAGAACAATATCAATCAGGTATTCTCAATGACTGGGCAATCTGGCTTGCCAACAACACCCCGTTAAACAAATATATTACCGCTTTTATACAGCTTCTTATAGGCGCATTGACGGGCTTAGACGGTTCTGGTTTTTCTGGACTGCCACTAACTGGTTCTCTTGCGCAAACTTTTGGCTCTGCTGTCAATGGTTCTGTACCAATTTTAGCCGCATTAGGTCAAATAGGTGCTGTTTTTGTAGGCGGTGGTACTATTGTGCCATGGGGCATTATTCCTGTTGCAGCAATTTGTAACGTCAACCCTTTGGACTTGGCTCGCAAAAATATTGTACCTGTATTTATTGGCTTTTTTGTTACGTTTATTACCGCTTGCTTTTTGATATAAAGAAAGGAGGATTACTATGTGTGGTATTGCAGGATTTTTTAATCCACAACAACAATTTACCAAAAAGGAAAATTACTATTCCAAAATACTTTATGATATGAAAAACGTACTCTCTCGTAGAGGTCCAGACGACAGTGGTATTTTGATACAAGATTGCTTTGGTTTTGCACACGCTAGGCTTTCTATTATTGATTTGACTACAGGACATCAACCCATGTCAAAAAAAATCTATGACAATGTGTATAGCATTGTTTATAATGGTGAAATTTATAATACAAAAGAAATTAAGGACGATTTAATCCAAAAAGGCTATGTTTTTGAAACCACAAGCGACACAGAAATGATATTATATGGCTATTTAGAATATGGTACAGACATCGTTAAAAAATTAAATGGCATCTTTGCTTTTGCCATTGCTGACACCAAAAACAAACAATTACATTTGTTTCGTGATAGGGCTGGCGTTAAACCGCTTTTTTATACTATCAAAAAGGATACTGTTGTATTTTCTTCAGAATTAAAAGGACTTTTTCAATATCCAGAAATTACACCAATTGTAGACAAAAAAGGACTCAATGAAATTTTTAGCATAGGTCCAGCAAAAACATACGGTTGCGGTGTATACAAAGGGATTGATGAACTGCTTTCAGGGCATTTTATTACTTTTGACGCTTCTGGAAAACATGTACAATGTTACTGGAAACTGCAAAGCCATATCCACACAGACAGTTATGACAAAACAGTAGAAAAAGTATCTTTTTTGGTGCAAGATGCCATACGCCGTCAAATGGTTTCTGATGTACCTATTTGCACCTTTTTATCTGGTGGAGTAGATAGTAGTTTAGTATCTGCCATCTGTGCGTTAGAGCTAAAAAAACAGGGCAAACAGTTGCACACGTTTTCGTTTGATTTTGTAGATAACGACAAGTATTTTAAGGCAAATGCTTTTCAGCCCTCCCAAGACCGCCCCTATGTTGAAAAAATGGTCGCATTTTTAGACTCTGAACACCACTATTTAGAGTGTGAAACAGCAAAACAGGCAGAATTGTTAACCGCCTCTGTAGACGCTCATGATTTGCCTTGTATGGCTGATGTCGATAGTTCTATGCTCTATTTTTGCTCTGTCGTAAGTCAGACACACAAAGTCGCACTCACAGGAGAATGTGCTGACGAAATATTTGGCGGTTATCCTTGGTTTCACAAAAAAGAGTGTTTTGAAGTAGACACTTTCCCTTGGACAATGGACTTAGAAGCAAGAAAAGTCATGCTTTCTAATGACTTTTTAGAGGTATTAAACATGGAGGACTATGTTTCTGAAACCTATCACCGTTCGGTAGCAGAAACGCCACGCCTTGCAGAAGATACCCCCGAACAGGCACGTCGCCGTGAAATATCTTACCTCAATTTAAAATGGTTTATGCAGACTTTACTTGACCGCATGGACAGAACCAGTATGTATTCTGGTTTAGAGGCAAGAGTGCCTTTTGCTGACCACAACATTATACAATACCTTTGGAATATCCCTTGGGAAATGAAAGCAAAAGATGGTGTCGTAAAAAATATATTGCGGCAAGCAGGCAAAGGATTTTTACCAGAAGAAATATTATTCCGCAGAAAATCCCCTTACCCTAAAACATACGACGTCAAATATGAACAACTGCTTTCCAATCAATTAAAAGAAATCCTAAAAGACAGTCATTCACCTGTACTACAATTTTTAGATATCGATAAAGTAAACCGCTTTTTAAAAAGCCCCTCTGATTACGGTAAACCTTGGTATGGTCAGCTTATGGCTGCCCCTCAAATGATTGCCTATATGATACAAGTAAACTATTGGCTACAAAAATATCATGTAAAAATAGAATTGTAGCACAAAAGGCGAAAGTATTTTTTGCTTTCGCCTTTCTCTACAATAAATCAAACGCCATACTTACCATAAAGCCATTTTCATTTTTACAGCGAAATTCTCCAGTATGCACCTTTACAATGCGATAAACCATAGGTAAACCTAAGCCATGCGAAGACTTTGGCATTTGTTCTATCTTTTTTATAACTTCCTCCCTTACTCCACTACCATTATCTTTTATTTCAATAAATACTTTTTCCTGTTTTACATACTCTATCACTTGAATACAACAGCCCTCTGGATTGTGCAAAATACTATTATTGATGACATTAAAAATTGCCCTTTCTAATAAACATTCATCAGCAAGTATACTTGCTTTTTCGTCATGTAATTCTAATGTAATGTCATATTTTTCTGGCAACACATCATTTATTACATCAGACACAATGCGCCTTATCAGCGGACAAATTCTCACTGTACTTTTTTTGCAAGGCTGCATATCATACTCCAAAGAAGAAATTAAATTCAAGTCTGCGATTAGTTTTTTGACTTTCATACTTTGTACTACAATACTTTCTGCTTTTTTTCTGTTTTGCTCTGATAGCTCATTGCAATTTGACAAAAATTCTGCGTATCCCATCACAATAGAAAGCGGTGTCCTAATGTCGTGGGATATTCCTGACACCCAGTTTAATCTTGCATTTTCTCTTGCAGATAGTGCCTCATTTTTTCTTTGTATGCTTTCTGAAGTTTTGTTGATGTTTTCACACAATACTCTAAATATCCCTTTTTGTTTTAAACAAACTCCTTTTTCCAGTTTTAAATCATTAATTGCATTTAAAAGTTCTTTTAATTTACGATATAGATTGATGCCAAATACACAGGCAATCACAGAAGCAAAACACAAATTGATAACAAACACTTTGATGATTCTTTTTGGCAAAGTATCAAACCAATCCATGCTATACTCTATAAAATATTTGCCAACCGCATTTTTAGGAATACCCAGCACAAATAGCCCATATTCTTCTGTTCTGACATAAACAGGATAGTCATTCAAAAACCACTTTGTGATTTTTGCTATCTCTTGTATGCTGTATTGTGTAGGGACATCATCAGGCTTATTTTGCTCCCATATTACCTTACCACTTTCGTCAATCAAAATACACCAATTATCATCAGGTACAATGTTTTTGTCTTTGATAAAAAAACC
>CAMXTM010000213.1 GCA_947246775.1 uncultured Clostridium sp.
AAAAAAATATTTGTATTCAAAAGGAGTTCTCTCCTTTTGAATACATTTCGTGAATAGAACAAACTAAAAAAGGGTAGTAATGACATGGTGTGTAATTTGTGCGGTAATACCCCAAATTGTATATTGTTTATATTGATAAAATAGTTCTGGAATTTTTGCTTGTGCAAAGGGATAGTTTTTGCCCCCATGTATGCGCTCATACGGAAAATCGTCCTTTGTAAAAGGTTTTAAATATAAATAATGTATTTCTGGCTCTGTCTGTTTAAAATAAGAAATCGGTACAGTAAATATTTCGTCTACTTCATCTCTACTAAAAGGAATGTCACCAATAGCGATATTAGAAACAAAACCTACAAATGGGGTTATCATTACACCAGCGGCAGTCAGCATAAAATCAGTAGCGCCAAGCACATGAATATTTTGGGAAGAAATGCCAAGTTCTTCTTGTGTTTCGCGCAACGCGGTTTCAATAGGTGTCTCGTTGTTTTCTCTCCTCCCTCCTGGAAAACTAATATCACCAGGCTGATGTAATAAATGTTCTGCTCGTTTCGTAAAAAGCAAGTGTATTTCTTTGTCAATCTCAAAAAACAAAAGCATGACAGCAGAAAAAGAACGTGTCACAATGGGCTGAGGAATTTTATTTTGTAGGCGGTTTTTGATGTTTTCCATTAAAATAGATGTTTTCATTCTATCATTTCCTTTACTATATGATGTTAATCTTTTTGACGCAATTGAACATATCTGGAAGCATCTCGACGATGTTCTTCGTCCATAGCTGCATAGTGTTTTTGTGTCGTGTTAATATTAGAATGACCAAGTGCATCTGCTACTAAATAAATATCACCTGTTTTTTTATAAAGAGAAGTGGCATATGTGCTGCGCAATTTATGGGGAGATATATTTTTAGTAGGGGACACCACACGTGTATATTTTTTGACAATATTTTGTACCGAACGAATGGCAATTCTTTTACCGATTCTGGATAAAAAGAGTGCTTTTTCATTTTCTGCCTTGTTTTGCTGTTTTTCTCTTTGTTCCATATAGTCAAGAAGTGCTTGTCTGACTTCTTCATTAAAATAAAGCGTGGATTCGTTTCCACCTTTACGAATGACTTTGACACTATTGTTGCGAAAGTCAAGGTCACTGATGTCAATACCAACACATTCTGAAACACGCATACCTGTACCCAAAAGTAACGAAATAAGCGCAAAATCCCTTTTTTGTGTATGCGCAATATGTGCCTTTTGAATATTTGACATAGCGCTTGTATTACAGTTTTCAACCAAATTTAAAAGATTAGACACTTCGTCTGCCTCTAAATAGACGATAGATTTATCATGTATTTTAATGCTATCTATCATAGAAGCGGGATTGGTTGTAATTTTTCCTCTTTTATAAAAAAAGTTGTACATAGCACGAATAGAAGCAAGTTTACGAGATTTTCCCTTTTCATCATTTTGAATATCAATTTTTTTTTCTGCATGAAAGGGGTCAGGCTTTTGATAGTAGGTCAAATATTCTAAAAAACATTCTATGTCATCAATGTCAATTTCATCTAAACAACTTGCCTTCATATTTTCAAAGGGTATTCCTTTTAATGTACGATGATGTTCTACAATATATGTAAAAAAATTTTTTAAATCATAGGCATAGGCAATCCGTGTTTTAATAGCCGTTTTATTTGTAATTCCTCTAAAAAATTCGCCTAAAAAACGGGGAGATTGCTCTAAAAGAGTACGTAATTGTACAGTTAATTTGATTTTTTGTTGTTCATGATAACTACTCATTTTCTGAACTCCTTTTGTTTGTGGATTTTTTCCAGCCTTTTATATCAGAGCGCTGAATTGCACCAAATACTTTTTCCTGTAAATTGGTGTAGTCTTTAGAAAGATTTTGCAATAATTTTTTTGTTTCTTCTCTTTTCGTATTGCCATCTGCAATGCAAGGATTTTTGACAATCGAAATGCCACTTTTTTGTATAAAACTTTTGATTTCTGGTTCGGGAACATACATCAATGGACGGATAGAAAAGATTTGCTTTCTATCTAAAAAACTGACTGGGGAAAAACAGTTAATACGCCCTTCATAAAAAAGTGACATAAAAAAAGTTTCTACCACATCATCTTTGTTATGTCCAAGCGCAACCTTATTACACCCAAGCTGTTCCGCCATATCATTTAAAGCGCCTTTTCTCATTTTAGCACAAAGAGAACAAGGATTTTTTTCTTTTCTTTCCTCAAATATAATTTGTCCAATATCTGTATGGACTACAGTATAATGTACTCCAATTTCATCGCAAAATTTTTGTATATCATCATAGTTCGCATTGGGCAAGCCAAGGGAAACCGTAATTGCCTCTAACTCAAAGTGCTGAGGATAAAAACGTTGCAAATTTTTTAGTGCCAAAAGCAAGCAAATGCTATCCTTTCCGCCAGAAACACCTACGGCGATTTTATCATTTTGTTCTATCATGTGGTAGTCTTCTACGGCACGTCGAACGTAACTTAATAATTTCTGTAATTTCATAAGGGAAACCTCCAAAATAATAAAAAACAAGTTAATCCTATTATAAACGAAAAGTTTACAAAAAAAAATATCAAAGTATATAAAAATGTGATAAATATGGGAATAGAAATTGTTTTGTGAACGTATATATTGTATAATAACCAGAATCTGTTCCTAAAAATGTAACAATTTTATAGATAAACTGTAAAAAAAATGATTGTAAAATTTGTCAATCAATTATAAAATAAGTATAATGGTATCATTGTAAATGTTTTTATTAGGAAAGGAGATTCAACAAATGAAAAAAAAGCAGGCAGTAGCCATATTATTGGCAGGAATGATGTTATCTTCCTCTACAATCGTATGGGCAAACAGTTATCAGGACACCCAAGGTCATTGGGCAGAAAAGGCAATTACAACATGGAGCGATAGAAGTGTATTAAATGGTTATAATGGCTTATTTCGTCCAAACGACACCATTACCCGCGGGGAAATGGCAGTCATCTTAGACAGAATTATGTATTATACAGAAAAACAGCAAAATACTTTTGCGGATTTAGACCAGGCATTTTATACAGATTCTATCTTAAAAGCAGCAAAAGCAGGGATTTTAGTAGGAGCGGACGGTTTAGTAAGACCAAAAGACAGCATTACACGTCAAGAAGCGATTATTATGTTAGCAAAGGCGCTGAGCATTGAGCCAGTGGAGGGCAACACAAACTTTACAGATGATAGTAGTATAGCAGATTGGGCAAAGGGCTATGTTGTGGCAATGCAACAAAAGGGCTATATGAGCAATTATACAAATACATTTTCTCCTAGTGAACCAATTTCTCGTGCAGAAGTTGCAACATTGTTAGACAATTCTATTGAAAACCTTGTAACAGAGGATATTTCAAACTATACTGTAAGTAATAAAGATGTGATTATGAACACAGCAGACACTACTTTAAAAGACAGTATTATAGAGAGAAATTTGATATTAGCAGAGGGCATCGGCGAGGGAGATGTAACACTAGATAATGTTACAGTAAAAGGCGCTTTGATTATTAGAGGTGGCGGAGTACACAGCGTCAATATTAAAAATTCTAATATCGCCAATGTTTCTGTAGAAAAAAAATCTTCTCCTGTTAGAGTAGTAGCAGAGCAGGGCAGCACAGTAACAAAAACAAATGTTACATCTTCCTCTATCTTAGAGGGAAATTTTAACAACGTTGCGGTATCTTCTCCAGTTGATGTTACAGTAAGGGGAAATGTTGAGGCAATGGAAGTTTCTGCAAAAGCAAATTTGCAGTCAGAGAGCGGAACAATTAAATCAGTTAATATCACTTCCAACGGTGCAGGTGCTGTTGTAAAAGGTGCGGGTTCAGTACAAAATGTCACAGTTGGAGCAGAAAGCGTTTCTGTTGAAACAGCAAACACAAATGTAACCGTTGCAAATGGTGTATCAAAAGCGACAGTGGGCGGAAAAACAACAAGTGGCGGTACACAAACGACAACAACAAGTACATCTAGCTCCTCCAGTTCTTCTAGTTCTTCAAGCTCCTCCAGCAATAAAAAACCATCTTCATCAGGTGGGGGCAGCTCCTCCAGTGGTGGTTCTTCTTCTGGCGGCAGTTCTTCAAATAGACCATCAGGCGGTGGTAGTTCCTCAAATAAACCATCTGGTGGAGGCGGAAGTAGTTCGGGTGGCAGTTCCTCTGGCGGAAGCGGCTCCGACACAAACCAAGTAAGTAATATACAAATTAGAAATGTAGAGTCAGTTAGCAATAGCCTGGTTCGAGTAACCTTGAGCAAAAAGACAAAAGAGCCTTTAACCTTGAGTGATTTTAGTATTATTTGTACGGGCGGCGGCTCAAACATGACCATCTTAAACGTAAAAACAACGGATAATAGAACATATGATTTG
>CAMXTM010000214.1 GCA_947246775.1 uncultured Clostridium sp.
CAACAAGTCTATACCAACAACAGCTATATCAGAGAATATGATTTTATAGGCATGATAAAACAAGATTCTGACGAAAAGAATTGTGCAATAGTAGAACAGAGAAATAAATTTTCTGTAGGGGAAACCATAGAAGTCATGCCAGCAAAGGGACAAAGTTTTTGTATGGAAGTAAAAAATATGTGGAATGAGCAAGGAGAAAAAATACAGTCTGCACCGCACCCGCAGCAAATATTAAAGGTGGAATTTGATAAGCCTGTAAAACAATTTGATATGATGAGAAAAGCGGTACTATAATATAAAAAGGATAAGAGAAAGGCAGTATGTAATGTACTGCTTTTTTTAAATCTATGTAAGGGCAAAAAGCCCATAAATTAACATTGTTTCATTTCTGCATATAACTTTTTGAGTGCCTTTTTTTCGATACGAGAGACATAAGAGCGGGAAATGCCTAACATTTTAGCAATTTGTTGTTGTGTTACTTCTTCTCCACCATATAAACCGTATCGAAGTTCTATGACAAGCTGTTCTCTTTCTTTGAGTACAGCCTTTAAATTTTTGTAAAGTTGTTTTGTCTGTATTTTTAAGTCAATTTGTTCTGCAATGTTATCATTTTCTGCACTGATAATATCTAGCATTACAATTTCGTTGCCATCTCTGTCTGTGCCAATAGGGTCTTGTAGGGAAATATCTTGGCTATACTTTTTTGAGGCACGTAGCGACATTAAAATTTCATTTTCAATGCAACGGGAAGCATAGGTTGCTAAGCGAATCCCTTTTTTAGAATTGTAAGAACAAACTGCCTTAATTAAACCGATTGTGCCAATAGAAATAAAATCTTCTTGTTCTTTTTGAAAACCGTTATATTTTTTGGCGATATGCGCCACTAGCCTTAGATTATGCTCTATTAAAATATCTTTTGCTTCTTGTTTTTCCTCCTCTGTGCCTGATTCAAATTGCGAGATGTATTTTTTTTCTTCTTCTGCTGATAGGGGTTTGGGAAAAGAATTGCTCCCAGATACAAAAGAAAACATAAAAAACGTGCTAAAAAATAATGTCAGCACTACCACACCTCCTAAAAAGGGAGTCATTGATTTATATTATGAATCAATTTGTTAAAATGTGCGTGTCTTAAAAGATAATTTTGTGTTATGATAGAATAAATACAAGGAGGTGTTATCATGATAGTAATAGTGTGTGTCGATGACAACAATGGTATGTTATTTCACAACAGAAGACAGAGCAGAGATGTACTGTTGTATGAACATATCTTACAGTTGACACAAGATAAAAAATTGTTGATGAACGAATACAGCGCAAAACAATTTTTAAAACAAGAAAGTGAAAATATTGTAGTAAGAAATGACTTTTTAGATGTGGCAGAAGAAAATGACTATTGTTTTGTGGAAAATGAGGATATATCCCAAAAACAATACGATATTCAAAAAATTATATTGTATCGTTGGAATCGGGTTTATCCTGCTGACTATTATTTTCAATTTCCAAATAAGGGAAAGGAGTGGAAACTACAACATACAAGGGAAATCAAAGGAAATTCTCATGATGTGATAACAGAGGAGGTTTATACAAATGAATAAGAAAAAATTAGTTGTATTACTGTTTACATTGCTTAGTGTTCTATTTACAGCATGTGGCGATTTAGATGTCTTTTTGCAAGATACACAAGCAGCAGAAAATAGCGTTTTTACAATGGAGTCCATTCCAGCATTTTCTGGAGAACCTTATATCATTATAGACAACAATCAGCCAGCTTTTACTGCTACAGATATGACCACAAATTCTTTTGAAAGTTATAGTGAGTTAGATAGTTTAGGTAGATGTGGTGTTGCGTTTGCTAATGTAGTCAGGTCAAACCAACAGGCTGGCATAGTGTAAAATATGATAACATTGATGGAAAATATTTATATAATCGCTGTCATTTAATTGGTTATCAGCTTACAGGAGAAAATGCCAACAATAAAAATTTAATTACAGGTACAAGATACTTAAATATAGATGGTATGTTGCCTTTTGAAAATATGGTTGCAGACTATGTAAAAGAAACCAATAATCATGTATTGTATAGAGTCACACCAATCTTTGACGGAAATAACCTTTTGGCAAAAGGCGTACAAATAGAAGCAAAGTCTGTAGAAGACAATGGAGAAGATATTTTATTTAATGTATTTTGTTATAATAGTCAACCTGGTGTTGAAATTGATTATGCAACAGGAGAAAGCAAACAAGGCAATGCAAGTGCAAATTGGAATAATACTTCCACAACTGCACCACAAAATCATTACATATTAAATACAAATTCTAAAAAATTTCACAATGTAGATTGTTCTAGTGCAAAAACAATCAAAGCAGAAAGTAAAAAAGAATTTGCAGGTACAAGAGAAGAAATTGTAGCACAAGGTTATTCACCATGTGGTATATGTAAACCATAACATATTATATTACTTTAGAAAAGGAGAATGAATATGATAAAAAAATATGTTTTCGGCAATCCATTTGAAACAGAAGCAGTTGTAGTAGACATCGAAAAAACAGAACAGAATCCAGAATATGGCACAGTGGATTGTGGGCAAGGTTTTTGTTTTACTTATGAAATGGCAAAAGAGGATATGGTATTTGGTTTAGGAGAAAGTAACAAGGGCATTAATAAAAGAGGTTTTATTTATGTAAGTAACTGTACAGATGACCCAGAACATACAGAGCATAAAACTTCCCTATATGGCGCACACAATTTTATTGTAATTTCAGGTAAGCAGCATTTTGGTATCTTTGTTGACTGTGCTAATACTGTTTGCTTTGACATTGGTTTTACTCATAGTGATAAGCTAAAAATAAGCTGTGACCACCACAATCTGACGCTTTATATTATAGATGGTCAAAATGCTTATGATATTGTAAAGCAATTCCGTAATATGGTAGGTAGAAGCTATATCCCACCTAAATTTGCATTTGGTTTTGGACAGAGTAGATGGGGTTATATAACAAAAGAAGACTACAGAGAAGTAGCAAGAGAGTATAGAAAGCATCATATTCCGATTGATATGATATATATGGATATTGATTATATGCAAGATTTTAAAGATTTTACGCTCAATGAACAGAATTTTAGTAATTTTACAGAATTTGTAAAGGAAATGAAAGATAATCATTTGAGATTGATTCCCATTATAGATGCTGGTGTTAAAATAGAAAAAGGCTATTCTATTTATGAAGAAGGTGTCAAAAACAATTATTTTTGTAAAAGAGAAGATGGCAGTGATTTTGTTGCCGCAGTATGGCCCAATGATACCCATTTTCCAGATATGCTAAATGATGATGCAAGGAAGTGGTTTGGCTCAAAGTATGAACTGCTGACAAAACATGGCATTGAGGGATTTTGGAATGACATGAATGAGCCAGCTATGTTTTATACCCCAGAGGGCATTGAAGCACTAAAAAAGGATATGCAAAAATTTATAGAAAAGCAAGTCAATAAAGATGATGTTTGGTATATGAGAGATAGACTACTCTATATTGCAAATAATCCAAGTGACTATGCAGCATTTTATCATAATGTAAAGGGACAAAAAATAAGACATGATAAAGTACATAATTTATTTGGCTACTATATGACAAGAGCAGCAGCAGAGGGACTTGATGAAATTGACCCTAATAAAAGATGGCTTTTGTTCTCTCGTTCTTCTTATATTGGTATGCATCGATATGGTGGAATCTGGACAGGGGACAATATGTCATGGTGGTCACATATTTTATTAAATATAAAAATGATGCCCTCTTTAAATATGTGTGGTTTTTTATATGTAGGAGCGGATATAGGCGGTTTTGGAGCAGACACTACAAAAGATTTGCTGATGAGATGGCTCGCCTTTGGAATTTTTACGCCGCTTATGAGAAACCACTCAGCACTTGGCACAAGACGACAAGAGTGTTATCAGTTTGAAAGAGTAGAAGAATTTAAAAGCCTAATTGATGTAAGATACCGTTTGCTGCCTTATATTTACAGCGAATATATAAAAGCAGCACTCAACGATGATATGTATTTTAAACCATTCGCCTTTGTGTATGAAAATGATGAAATTGCAAAAGAAATAGAAGACCAGCTTTTGATAGGAAATGAAATTATGATTGCGCCAGTTTATACACAAAATGCAAAAGGACGTTGTGTTTATCTGCCTGAACAAATGATGATGCTAAAATTTTTAGGAAATGGAACCATTGCTGTAGATACATTGGAAAAAGGATATCATTATGTAAATGTAGACTTAAATGAGGTAGTATTGTTTGTACGAAAAGGTTGTTGTATTCCTGTTGCAGAGGCAGCGGAATGCGTAGAAAAAATAAATACAAAAAATATGGTGTTATATGGCTATTCAGAGAGTGAATATTTCT
>CAMXTM010000215.1 GCA_947246775.1 uncultured Clostridium sp.
AATAACTCTTTTTATGATAATATTTTGCTAGAGCGAAATAATAGCCCATTTCTAAGCCAAATAAACAATGACCTGGAACAGAAAAAATAGCCCTTGCAAATGCTGTTTCATATCCTCCTAGTTCTTCATGAAACACATATATGATATTTTCTAGCCAAGCAAAGCCTAATGCTATAAAAATACCATATACAATGCCATCAAAAGGTTCATTAAAATTGTGATTTCTAAAGACTAAAAAATAGAGAAACAAAAATTTTACACTTTCTTCAATGCCTGCTGAGCTAATAAAAGCATTAAAAAATGGTGTTTCCATATGAGGAAATATTTTTTCAAATGCTGTTCCTACTGCCCATATCACAAATGTACTATAAACACCATATAATAAACCTAAAAACAACATCATGTAAGGTTCTTTTTCATATTTGTCTCTTATAAACACATAAACTGCACCAATGGCAACAGGTGCGGAAGCGGCATTTAATAGTCCTGCCACAGATTTTCACCTCCCTATTTTCTATGGTTCAGTTTATCCAATTTTACTTAAAATATGTTACTGGTATTTTTCCAATGCTGCTTGCAATATTTTTCCTGCAATTGGTGTAGCGCTACCACCTTGATTTGCATTTTCAATTAAAACTGCAACAGCAATTTTAGGGTCATCTGCGGGAGCAAAACCAATAAACCAAGAGTGGTCACTACCTGTTGCATTTTCTGCTGTTCCTGTCTTCCCTGCGACTTCTACACCATATATTTGCGCTGCTGTTCCTGTACCCTCTGTAACACAAGAAATCATCATGTCTGTTATTTTATCTGATTCTTCTATAGAAATGACTTGTTTTAGTTTTTCTGGCACAGTTGTTTTAGAAACATCACCATTATAATATTGTATATGGTCTACAATATAAGGTTTCATCATAATACCATCATTTGCAACAGCAGATGCTATCATAGCCATATGTAATGGTGTTGCAATCGTTTTTCCTTGTCCAATTGCAGTTTCTACAATTTCATTTTCTTGCGATTTTTTTTGTAACGATACTTGACTTGTACTATGTGTCAATACAAAAGGATAACTTTCATTAAAATAAAAATCTTCTGCCTTTTTTCTAATATTTTCTGGCTTTACTCTTTTTCCTAGCTCTGCAAAATAACAGTTACAAGAAGTTGCAATTGCCTTTTTCATATCTACCATACCATGCGCTTTATTATTGTAACAATGAATTACTTTATTTTCAAAAACAGCCTCTCCAGTACATTCATAAGTAAAACGTTCCCAGTCATCATAGTATTCCATTGCTGCCAAGGCTGTAATAACTTTAAAGGTTGAGCCAGGAGGATAGAGTCCTTGTGTTGCTCTATTTACAAGTGAACTATCTGCGTCATCTCTTAAAATTTCCCAATTTTGTGATACGGTATTTGGGTCAAAATCAGGATAAGCCTGTAATGCTAATATTCTGCCTGTAGAGGGTTCTATTACGACAACAGCACCCTTTTTATTGCCTAATAAATTGCCTGCAACAGACTGTATATCCATATCTACCGTCAAAACAACATCATTTCCTTGCACTTGTTTTCCAGTTAAGATATTATCTATTCTTTGCAATACTTCATTGTGTACACTTTGTAATTCAAAATTCTCCGCTGCTTCTACGCCTGTTTTACCCTTGCTACTATAGCCTGTGATATGCGCTGCCATGCGAGAACGATTATATTTTCTTGTATAAGTACCATCTTCATTTTGTATACTTTCTGCCAATATATCACCATTACTATCTCTGATATTTCCTCTTTTTACAGAACTATCAATATAATTTAGTCTAGGATTGTAAGCACTGGAAGAAATTTCTTGTCTATCTACAAACATCAATTTTGCCATACTTGCCAATATTAAAAAAAATATCAATGTAATCAGCCAAAATATTCTTTGTGCGCTTCTTTTCATATTATTCATTGAAAATCATCACCGTCCCAATTATCCCATTGACTTGCCTGTGGTTGCTGCTCAAAATCATTCCTATAGCCTAATTCGTGCTGCTCACAATAAACATTTACCCACTGTAACAAACCTATCATCATAATGCTGACCAATACAGAACTACCACCATAACTTACAAAAGGCAATGTTACACCTGTTAATGGAATCAATTTAATAACACCACCAATAATTAAAAATGCTTGAAATGCAAACATTGTTGTAACGCCTGCGGCTAAAAGGCTATAATATCTTCTTTGGCAACGTATTACAACCAATATTCCTCTAAAAAATAGCATAATATAAAGGCAAACAATGCCCATACCAAACAAAGTACCCATTTCTTCACAAATTGCCGCAAAGATAAAATCACTCTCTACAACGGGTATACTATTGGGCATACCTTTTGTTAATCCGCTGCCTAAAAGTCCCCATGTTGTAATGGCAAAAAGAGAATTTACGATTTGATAGCCTGCTCCATCAATATCAGACCAAGGATTTTTCCAAGCCACTACCCTTACCCTTACGTGTGAAAATACATGATATGCTAAAGTTGCAGCAAGACTTGCCGCTCCCATTCCTGCAAAAAATAGTATTTCATTTGATGTAGAAATATATAACATTACCATATACGTCATAAAAAAGATTAAAGCACTACCTAAATCTCTCTGGAACACCAATAAAAGTACAATGCCTGCACTTAATACGCCTGTAATCAGTAATTCTTTTAGCTCTACTCTTTTTCTAAACACACTTGCTAAATAGAATATAAACAAAAACTTCACAATTTCAGATGGTTGAAATGTAACAGGACCTATTTTTAGCCAGTTTACAGAACCATATTTTGATGTACCAAAAAGTAAGGTACTTAAGATTAAGGCATAGGAAAAAATAATATAAACATATTCAAATATCTCAAATCTAGGTATCAACCTTAAGATAAATGGGATAAAAAGCATAATGCCAATGCCTAATGTCATCCAGATTAACTGCCTGATTGCAAGGTTAGGCTCTAATCTTTGCAGCATAATTAAACTAATATCCAACAAAAATAACATACCAGTCCATATCAGCGGGCAACCCTCATAATAAAACTTATCCAAAAGTGACATACAAAGTAGTAAAAAAATCAACCCTGCTACTGCTGTGCCTAGTGTTTTAAAATTGAAAAAAAATGCACCAGGTTCATATGCCAAAATTAAAAATGCGGTTACATGAAGCCATATAATCAAGCCTTTTTGTATGGAAATGGCACGAGTGGGGCTGCCTAAATAGCCGCCCTGCTCATACGCAATATATACAATCGCTTGCCATAAAAACAACACAATATAAAACAAAAACAAATATCTACTAAACAGTATGATTAAATCAAACATCATTCTACACCTCTAAAATAATGCCCTTTTGTATTGCCTTTTTCGCTCATTTCGTGCAATAAGATTTTGGTTTCTCCTCTCTGCACAGTGCAATCTTCTGTCATTTCTGCATAGGCATTTAATATTCTTTCTGTTCTTCTGCTGCCCTCTTTTGTAAAAAGCAGTCTAACGCTGCCTGTTGTAGTTTCTAATATTTCATCATAAAATTTTAAGGTAAACAAAGGCTTTCCATTTAATATGGTACACACGCACTGTTTACAGTCTGGCATAAGCGGAAATTTGATACCTTTTCTATCTTTTAAAAAGTATAAATTGTCGTTGTCTTTTTCAGAACAATAAATACCATTTGTTTTTCCGCCTGCATAATTTCCAATCGGACATTGTTGTGTTATCATAAGTGGTAAATAGCCATATACTATCATTTCGCAGTCTTCATTTGCCATCGCATTAATTTCTTGTATGTTATTTTCTACAGAAACACAAACTGTATCAGCGCCTTTTTGCTGCCAAAAGGTAACGCTTTCCTGATTGAATACATTCATCGTATAATCTATTGTAACTTTTTTAGAAGTAGTACTAGAAATATCAAAAAACTGCCCTGATGACCTAACTAAAAAACCATCAATATCACTCTTTTTTAAAGTTTCTATAATTTCAGTATACAGCTTTTCTGCCTGTTTTCTTTCAATTCTAGGAAGTGCTGCATACAATTTTATATTATTTTTGTGGCATTTTTCAATGTATCTATTATAATTTTTTTTGAAATCCGTTGTTATTTCACAATATAGTATGTTAACTCGTCTATCACTACTTACAACATCAAATTGTTCTGTTGTACTCACAAGCACATTTAATTTTTTTGTTTTTCGGACAGGTACTGGCTTATTTTTTTCAAACTGATATTGTGGTGCTTTTCTTTTTGATTTTTTTAAGATTGCCTTTTGTAATGCTTCTGTTGCTTCTCGTCTGACAGCGTTGATACTGCTGACACCAATATAAATATTATCGTCTGCTTCTATCTCCAAATTTTCGATAGAAAAGGGTGTTGT
>CAMXTM010000216.1 GCA_947246775.1 uncultured Clostridium sp.
AAGGGGAGGGTGCAAACGGGAAAAGTGTGTTAATTGATATGTTTAATGCAGTAATTGGGGAACAAAATATCTCTAGTGTACCGATGGACAAACTGGTACAAAAGTTTTACCCTGCACAGTTACTATTTAAGCTGACAAATACTTGCGCTGATATTTCCAAAATTACGATTGAAGATGACGCAGAATTGAAAAAAATTATCAGTGGAGATACCTTGCAGGCAGAGTTTAAGGGCAAAGATAGTTTTACTTTTAGACCTTATGTCAAGTTATTGTTTAGTGCCAACCGTTTTCCTTATGTAGATGACCGTTCAGAGGGCTTTAAAAGACGTTTGCGAGTGGTAGAGATGGATAAAAAGCCACCTGAAAAAGACTTGTATTTAAAGGAAAAATTGATAAAAGAAGTCGCTTTTTGGGTGCATATGGCGGTGCATTCGCTAAAAGTAGCACTAGAACAGGGCGATGTGTATGAGAGTGAAAATAGTAAACGAGTTAGGGAAAATATCCATAAAGAAAGCGATAGTATATATGCTTTTATCAAGGATTGTTTAATCCCACAGCAAGGGCATAACATCAAGCGTGCGGAAATGTTTAAGGAATATGAAAAATATTGTATCTATCATGAAAGAATGAGAGTCAAGAAAAAAACGTTTTTTGAAGAAATGAGAGCAAAAGGCTTTATGACAAAAAGAATCAATAGCGATGGCTATATTTATGAAAACTATGCTTTTACAATCTGGAATGAAGAAAAAGATATTTTTCCTAAAAAAGGTGACAAATTTTTTGTCACTGAGTGATAAAAATAAAATCAATTTTGTCACCGAAAAAACCCAGTCATAGCAAGGCTTTGAGAGATTGAGTGATAAAAGTGATAATATTATATAAGATAAATATAAAATAAAATATAATATATAGTATATATATAATATACGCAGTGTTTCAGCTGATTTCGAAAAATTTTGTCATTTTTGTCATTTTTGTCATGGTGGCTGGTAGTAAAGTGTGGATATTAAAAAGTGGATATAAAAGGAGCTGTTAGAATATGAATAAACTAGAAACAGTAATAAAGTTACAATATGAATTGCAAGAAGCAATAACTGATTTGCAAGATGAACTATATGGTATCCAAGAAATAATCAAAAAAGCGGATATTATGGGGAGTATGCTACAAAATAGTTATTTTAATGAGCTTAATGGAAATAATCCTAAAATCATATCAGAGTTTGAGGGAGCAAAAGACGCAAGTAATATCATTTTAGACTATATTGCCCAAGGTCGCCAACTGTTAGATGATTTAATGGAAATATAAAGGAGCTGTTTGATAATAGGACAAGCATTTCAGACAATAAAAAATTCCCCTATTGCCTTTAAAGCAATAAAAGGGGAAAATGTCAATCAAGTTTAGTATAAAGGAGAAAAAACAAAATGTCAATCAAAATTAACGCAAGTTTTACGGACGAGCAAGAAAAAGAAATACTTGTTAGAATGTTTAAGCCACTAGTAAGAGCAGGGCATAAAATTAAAATTGTAAAAGGGGAACAGTATAGCCATATTTACATAATGAAAAAGAAAAAAAAATAAAAAATAAACTTGTATGTATTATCCATTTATGGTATAATATAACAAAATAAATAGTGTAGGAAAAGTACCGCAATATCATTTTGATAGTGTAAGCGAATAAGGCATGGGAAAATATAGAGAAAAACTCTATTGACCTATGCCTTTTATTTTCTAGTTTTTTTCTTAACCAATTCATATTTTGCAATTAGGGGGTAGTTTTGCGCCTGCCCCCTAATATCTAAAAAATAGCCCACTCATGGGCGTAAAATAGGAGGATTACGCTATGGAAAATGCAGGAGAAAAAACATTTACACAAGAAGAAGTAAATAATATTATTAGCAAAAGACTAACAGAAGAAAAACAGAAGTATGAAGCAGACATTGCAAAAAGAGAATTGGAATTAAAACAAAAAGAATTTCAATTTGAGGCAAAAGCGATATTAAAATCAAAAGACTTGCCAGATACAATGCTTGCACTTTTAAAAGGGGACGACATCGAAACATTTACCAAAAATGCAGATGCACTTGCAACATATATCAGAAATAGACCAATCACATATAGAGAGGGCAATAATAGTGAACAGCATACAAGTTTTAATGAAAAACAATATGGTACAAGTCCCGTTAGTAAAATTCGACAGGCTATGGGATTGAAATAGGGGGGAGATAAATATGGCTATAGAATTGGTTACAAAGTTTGCACCATATGTAGATGAAATATTCACTACTGAAAGCAAAAAAACACTTGTTACAAATAGGGATTACAGTTGGATAGGCGCACATAGTATTAAGGTTTATAAGGTGTCTGTATCCAATATGAACGATTATAACAGAGCAGGCGCTGATAATGGTAATTGGTCAAGATATGGAGCAGTAAAGGGCTTAGACGCTATTACAGAAGAAATGACATTAACAAAAGACCGTTCTTTTACATTTGTCATTGATAGTCTGGATACAGATGAAACGGCTGGACAACTTGAAGGTGCTTCTGCACTTGCAAGACAAATAAGACAAGTTGTGATACCAGAAGTAGATACTTATACTTATGGCGTTATGTGCCAAAATGCAGGAATAAGCGCAACAGCAAAATTAACAGCAAATAACATATATGGTGAAATCATCAAGGCTACCACAGCTTTAGATAATGCAGAAGTCCCAGAAATGGGCAGGAGTATTATTGTAACACCGTCTGTTTATCAGCTTATGAAACAAAGTAAGGAAATCACAATGGAAACCAATATCGGTAATGACTTGCGCTTAAAAGGCGTGATTTCTAATCTTGATGGCTGTAATGTGATTAAGGTATCTGAAAATAGATTGCCAGAGGGCTTCGGCTTTTTGATGTGTCATAGCGTTGCTACTGTTGCACCTACAAAACTGGAGGATTATAAGCTGCATCAAGACCCACCGGGTATTAGTGGTGTATTGGTAGAGGGACGCATTTGTTATGACGCTTTTGTGCTGGAAAATAAGGCAAATGCAATTTACTATTTACAGCAAGGTTCATAAAAAAATGTTAAATGACTTAGTGTGGTGCTAGGTCATTTTTATTTGAAATAAGAGGAATATTTGCAATAAAAAAACTACCCATCATAGCTCCACAAAAGCTAGGGTAGTTTTTCACCACGCTTAGTTGGAGCGACCACATTCATGGTGACTGCTCCCCTTGATAAAAAAATTATAGCATAATTATCATTATTTGTAAAGCGCTTATTAAAGAATAGATGCCTTTTTATACAAAGGGAGATTTATCAGCAACCCTTTACAATAATTTCGCTTGCCCAACTCATCAGCTC
The DNA here is from genome assembly GCA_947246775.1 of uncultured Clostridium sp. Classification (GTDB taxonomy): domain Bacteria; phylum Bacillota; class Clostridia; order Lachnospirales; family Anaerotignaceae; genus Coprocola. Next base: position 3,353 of record CAMXTM010000216.1, read on the forward strand.
AATAGAAAGATTTTCCAATTCCTGCTGTGTGATTTCATTTTGTGCAACAGAAAAGATTGCCGCATCTTTTTGTGAAAGTTTTTGTTGCAACTCTTTTTTTGTTTTAAGATATACACCTATTTGCAAATAATATTTTGCTTGTAACAAAAACAGTGCAGATTTATAAAGCGATTTTGCTATTTCTGGGCTTTTTTCGTGCAACAGATTATGGCAAGCACCATGATAGATGGTACAGGCTGCTGTTTTAATAGCGCCTTTTATTTTTTCTGTTGTAATCAGTGGCAGCAAGTCATTTAACGTTCCCAGTATTGGTGTTGTATCATAATAAAATTGGAACAGTTCTTCTGCTGTCCAATGTAGCAGCTCCTGTTTTCCTGAAACAAATCCACAAAGTTTTTCTCGATAAGGAAGAGTATTGACCATGGCATGATAGTTTCGGATTTGTTCTGCGTCTAGCTTTTCTAAAATGACAACAATATCAATATCACTCTGTTCTGTTGCCTCTCCTCTACCATAGCTCCCCTGTATGCCAAAAAAGAATACTTCCTTTCCAAATGTTTTTTGCAGTTTTTGTTGAAATAAGTCAAGATATTGTTTGATGTCTATCATAGTAAATCACCTCTTATTTTAATGTAATTATCCCAGCCATATTTCCCCTTGCGTTTCCCATTACTCTATGGGAATAAAACAAATCAGTATGACACATGGTACACAATTTTGTCAGTTCGATGTTTTGTTCTGGCACACCACAATTCATCAAGATTCTCTTATTGCTTTCCCACAAGTCAATTTTATACCGTTCTGGCACTGTGTCATCGATAATGACATCATTTGCAAAGTCCAGCTTTTGACGAAACTCTGTTACAACAGGGTCATCTACTTGAAAGCAGCACTGCCCAATAGATGGTCCAATCCCTGCAAGGACATCTTTTGGATTTGTGCCATAATTTTCTATCATTTTTTCTACTGCTTTTTGGGCGATACTGTTTACAGTGCCACGCCAGCCTGCA
>CAMXTM010000217.1 GCA_947246775.1 uncultured Clostridium sp.
GTTTACCATTTTCATCAATCAATCTTACTTCCTTATCCATAACTTGATCATTAATCATTAAATAAGTAATTTAATGCACCTCCCTTAATATACTTTTTGTCTTTTTTCATAAAAAAAAGCAGATAGAAGCACTATCCACCAAACCAAACATTACTAAAAAACATAGCATTGTTATTATTTGTATAAACCTTATGCACATTGATATGATAAGGTGAGAAGTGGATACTTCTGCTTTATTCCTATGACACTATATCATCTTTACACGCAAATGTCAATCATTTTATAGTAATTTTCTTTAAAAAATATAATTTGTTCTATTAAATATTATTTTTATTCTATCGAATATTGTAATTCCTTTTATAATACTCTATCATCATTATAACAATTTTAATTGGCACAAATTGAATAGAGCATATTTGAATTATGGATTTGACTTTATTATACCAAATGCTTCCTTTATGCTTTCTAAAGAATTAGCAAAAGCTAATAAAGCAATAACTTCATCTTCAGGCATACTTTGGACTTTCTTTAAAAATTTTAATTTTACAAGAGAAAATGACTGTATTGCTCTTTTTTCACCCTTACCTGTCATAATCCAATCTGCGGAATAGCCATAAGTTTCTTCTATCAATTTCGCCAAAGTATGTGATATATTTGTTTTTTTGCCATTTACTAATTGATTAACATAACCTGCACCAATACCTAGTGCTTTTGCAAAATCAACTTGAGTTTCATTGCTTTCAGTTAAAATTACTTTTAATCTTTCGCCCAGCGTCATGCTATCACCTCAATTTTAATGCTAAGCATAGCATGAAAATATAACTAAGTCAAATGTAATATTCCTTGACATTATACTCAGTTATACTATATACTTATATTAAGTTTGATAAAGGAGCATTATTATGGATAACCAACTTAATAGCAAATTACAACTCATTAATTTATCAAAAAAACTAAATGACTTTGATATACAATTATTACTTGCTTTTGCTACAGGATATGAAGCAGGAAAGAAAAGTCAAATTTTATCAATAAAATCAATTAATTCTCTTAAAAATTTAGTATATAATAAAAAGGAGTGAACACAATGGAAATCTTATTTCAAGAACGTTTAAAGTATTTAAGGATTTACTACAACATCTCTCAAAAAGAATTAGCAAAAAATCTAAATATCACACCTAAAGCCATATCGAATTATGAACATGGCAAAGCTGAGCCAACTTGTCAAGCTGTCATTGATATTGCTCAATTTTTTAATGTTTCTACAGATTATCTTTTAGGAGTTACAGACAAACTTGTCCCTGTTCATTTTCGTGTTTATGCAAAAAAATCACAGTAACCACTAAAAAAGGCAAGTTTCATTGTTTTTACACCATGAAACTTGCCCATTTTTATATTTCTGCCTTTATTATCGTTAGATTTTTTCCTATATCTTCTATCTTTCCAGCTAAAAGTAATGTTGCATATTTTTTGTAATCCCCTATATTTTTATATTTAGTCATTCCAACAGATTGAATTACAAAAATATTTCCTTTTTCATCTTTTAACTTTATTCCATTCTTTAAAAGTTGTATCTTTCCCTCTACATCAATGCAATATATATTTGTATTAGCTATTTGATATTTGCATAATACTTTATACATTTTTATGCTTCGGCTTTTGTGTTTACATTGCTTACTCTTGTTTTAATTTCTTCTTGTACTCTTGCAATGACATCTTTTAAGTCAACTTGTCCTTCTTCACCATTTGCTCTGGAACGCAATGACACTTTATTTGCTGCCTCATCTTTTTCACCTACAACAATGATATAAGGCACTCTTTCGTTTCTTGCTTCTCTAATTTTATAACCAATTTTTTCTGCTCTGTGGTCTGTTTCTACTCTAATGCCTGCTTTATCTAATTCATCAGCTACTTTATTTGCATAATCAGCAAATTTTTCAGAAATTGGCAATACTTTTACTTGTACTGGTGATAACCATGTTGGGAATTGTCCAGCGAAATGCTCTATCAATATACCAATAAAACGTTCGATACTTCCAAAACATACCCTGTGTATCATAATAGGACGTTTTTTGCTGCCGTCTGCTGCTGTATATTCTAGTTCAAAACGCTCTGGCATTTGCATATCAAGCTGTATTGTACCACATTGCCATGTTCTACCGATGGAATCCTCTAAATGGAAGTCAATTTTTGGACCGTAAAAAGCACCATCACCCTCATTTACAGTATATGGTATTTTGTTTTCTTCTAAAGCATCTCTCAAACCATTTGTAGCAATTTCCCATGCCTCATCAGAACCCATGCTGTCCTCTGGACGTGTAGAAAGTTCAATATGATACTTGAATCCAAATAATTTATAAACACTGTCAATTAAGCTAATTACACCACTAATTTCACTTGTAATTTGTTCTTCTGTCATAAAAATATGAGCATCATCTTGGTTGAAACAACGTACTCTCATTAAGCCGTGCAACGCACCAGATTTTTCATGTCTATGCACTAAACCAATTTCCCCTACTCTCATAGGTAAATCTCTGTAGGAATGCATATCTTGTTTGTATACAAGCATACCACCTGGGCAGTTCATAGGTTTTACACAAAAATCATGTTCATCAATCACTGTAGTATACATATTGTCTTTGTAGTGATCCCAGTGACCGCTTGTTTCCCAAAGTTCTTTACTCAATATAATTGGTGTGCTTACTTCTACATAACCTGCTTTTTTATGAATTTCTCTCCAGTATTCCAGCAATGTATTTTTCAATATCATACCTTTTGGTAAAAAGAATGGGAATCCAGGACCTTCTTCTAAAAGTGCAAACAATTTCAATTCTTTTCCTAATTTTCTATGGTCACGTTTTTTTGCTTCTTCCATCATGGTCAAATATGCTTCCAAGTCAGATGCTTTTGTGTAAGCTGTGCCATAAATACGAGAAAGCATTTTATTTTTTTCATTTCCTCTCCAATATGCACCAGCTACAGATGTCAATTTGATAGCTTTAATTGGTTTTGTGCTGAGCAAGTGAGGGCCTGCACAAAGGTCTGTAAATTCGCCTTGTTTGTAGAAAGAAATTGTTGCGTCTTCTGGCAAATCTTTTATCAATTCTACTTTGTATGGTTCTTCTTTTTCTTCCATAAATTTAATAGCTTCAGCTCTTGGTAATTCAAAACGCTCTAATTTTAAGTCTTCTTTTGCTATCTTTTTCATTTCTTTTTCGATTTCTTCCAATTCTTCTGGAGAAAATGGTTTTTCTCTGTCAAAATCATAGTAAAAACCCTCTGCAATAGATGGACCAATTGCTAATTTTGTATCAGGGTACAATCTTTTAATTGCTTGAGCCATAACATGGGAAGCAGTATGACGAAATGCTTGTTTTCCTACTTCATCATCAAACGTACAAATGCTTACTTCTGCATCTTTGTCTACTACAAAACGTAAATCCTTTGTTTCACCATCTACAATACCTGCACAAGCATTTCTTGCCAAGCCCTCGCTAATGCTTTTTGCAATATCATATACAGATACTGCACCATCAAACTCTTTTACAACTCCATCTTTTAACGTAATTTTCATTTTCTTTTCTCTCCTTTTTTATTCTGCTTTTTTTAATTTTGTTTTTATATATCTAATATCTCTTTCATGCCTTTTTAACTGATTATCTCTCATTTCTATTCCTAATTTGATATAATCTATATCTTCTGAAAGAAGTTCTATTTTTTCTTCTACTCCATCAACTCGTTCTGTAAGTATTTCTATTTTTTCCTCTACTCTGTCAATTCTTTGCTTTACTTCTTGCACTTCTGTCTTTACTTCTTCTATTTTGTCATTTAACATCTTACCCATTTCTTTCATTTCATCAAGAATCATTTTTGTTTCTTCTGTCATAAAATACCTCCTTAGCCAATAACCAAAAAAGCCCTCAATCCCTTCTATAAAGAAAAGGGACGAGAGCATATAATTCCCGCGGTTCCACCCTAATTGTTCATCACAAAACCACTTAATTAAGACGATAACGTAGTCAACGGGCTGTATTAGAGCCGCTCTGAGGTGGTTTTCACATTCACTTTAAACAAAAATGCTCTCAACCTATGGCATTTTTCTCTGTATGTATCAAGTGGGCTACTGTCCTCATCAACGCTTTTACTTTTTACAATTATATCACAACTAAATTTTCTGTCAATATCTATTTTTTACTTCTAAATTATTTTTGTATTTCTAAAAACAATTAAATTCTATCATTCAATTGATATTTTTATTACTTTTGCTGTGTTTTTTAGGTGTTATAAAA
>CAMXTM010000218.1 GCA_947246775.1 uncultured Clostridium sp.
ACACTATGCGCTAATTCTATCATGTTTTTAATTAAATGAGAATTGTATCCGCCCTCTTGTATGGATTTTACAAAACATCTATCAATTTTAATTTCATCTACTCTTAATTCTTTTAAATAGCCTAAACTAGAGTAACCTGTTCCGAAATCATCTATAGAAATTTGTATGCCCTTTTTATTGAGCTGATAAAACAGTAAATTAAAATAAGAATAGTCTTGCAACTGTATACTTTCTGTTACTTCCAATATAATGGCACTACCTGGCAAATCGGCTTGCTTTAAAGCGTCAAATACAATCTCCATTAATTTTTTATCTTTTAACTGTATGTATGACAAGTTTATATTCATACGAAAATTTGGTAAAAATTCTCTCCAAGCACGGCATTGTTTCATGGCATTTTGTAATATCCATTTTCCCGCCTCTAATATCATACCTGTTTGCTCTAATATCGGAATAAATACTACTGGACTAATTTCACCATATTGTTTAGAACGCCATCTCATAAGTGCTTCTGATTTAATAAGTGTTCCATCTTCATTTTTAACAACTGGCTGATAATATATATAAAACCCCTCAAAATCATTTTTTATACTTTGCAATATTTCTTCTTTTAGGTCAATAAAGAAAAGATGTCCTTTATAATTATCAAGTGAAAAGAAAGAGAGTTTATTTTTTCCTTGCTGTTTTGATTGGTTTAGTGCATCTTCAGCATATTGATATAAGTTATGGTAATTATTTCCCTCCATAGGGTAACCTACTGCACCTGCTGAAACTGTGCTATATGTTTGAATGGAAAAATCCATCTTGATTCTATCATAAAATGCCCTTGTACCCTCTTTTGTATAACCTACCAAATTTGCGCCAAATTTATCACCATCTAAACGATAAATTTGACTGTCGTAATCTAAATTTCTATCTATAATCTCAGCTAGTTTTTTAAGTTGTTCATCACCATATTTTCTGCCATATTTATCATTTACATTTTTAAAATCATCAATGCCAATTACTAAAAAATAACCTTTTTCTCCTTTTTGTAATGCTTCTTGTAGTATTCCCTCTAAAACAGTTTGATTTTGCAAACCTGTTAATTGGTCTATTTTTTTGCTTACTACATTCTCGGATATATTTCCTACAATAATACTTGGTTTTCCATCATCATAAGAAACACATTTTCCTACACAATTTACCCAGACAGATATTCCTTTTCTATCAATCATACGATATTCTAAATTGATTTGGTCTGTTTCTCCTGTTTTTAATTCTTCTAAATTATTTATCATTCTGCTTCTATCTCTAACATCTATCACAGAAATCCAATCTTCCATACCAAAAGATATATCTATAAAAGGCAAAGGATATTTTTCCCAAATACAAGATGAAAAATAAAACTGTTGTTGTTCTACATCAAACACAAATAAATAATCTTCTATGCTTTCTCCCCAAAAAGATAGTATTTCTATATACGGTCTTAATTCTTCTCGTCTGCTTTGCTCTTTTTGCAAAAAAAACACCTCCTCTTGTCTCTCTTTTCAAGTTATTATTGCATTTATTATCGCATATTTCATAATTTATTGCAATCTTTTTTATGCCAAGACATTAAAAAATTACAGTATTATTTTTCATTTTATAAATATCATAGCAATTTACACTAAAAATCATCTCTTTTTTTTACTATATTTTATAAAATATAATAATTATATTAACTTGTATCGTCTAAAAATACGCACCAATCTACCACCCATAGGCATTGCTAACAAATCATCTTCTCTAATACCACCAATCAAAAGCATTACAAGACCATATATCACAACACCAATACAAATTGAAATCAAAGTAGCAATGGTATTATTATCTAAAAATGCAAATATCCCCTTATATGCTATAAAACAAACTACCCCCATAACAGCAGAACCGATTAGTGGTTTAAACAAAGATGCAAGCAAATCAATACGTACTCTCATAATACGAGACAACATAATTAAATTAAATATGGACGCAACAGCATAACACCCAGTTGTGGACAATACAGCCCCTAAGACATTGATAGAGGGAATAGGAAGTAATAGTGCATTCAATATTACTTTAGCAATAGCCCCCAATATTGCTCCCGCAACAGGCACCCTAACATAGCCTATACCCTGCAATATACCTGTAACAGTTTGACACAATGCTAAAAATATAATAGACACCGAACCAACCGTCAAAAGAATACCACCATCTGGCTCAAAAGGAAAAAGCATTTTTATAATGCTATCCCCTAATACGCCAAGTCCAACGCCTGCTGGAACAGAAACAATCATAGACAGTCTAAGTGTCATATTCATCTTTCTTCTTACTTCCTGCCTTTTATGCAATCGCATTGATGCTGCAATACTTGGTATTGTCGCCGTTGCAACTGCGGTAGAAATAGAGATTGGCAATGTAGTTAATGTGACATATTTTCCAGACAACTGACCATACAACACTTCAGCTTGTTCTTTTGTATGTCCTGTAGATTGCAATATTCCCAAAACCATATTGGCATCAATCAAATTTGTAATGCTAAATACTGCTGTTCCTATTATAATCGGTGCTGCGGTACACAGCAGTATTTTAGCAATTTGTCCGCCCGTTTCTGCCTTTACTCTATTTTTTTTATCATATCTCGCTTTTTTATACACAACAGGCTTTAAAAGCATATAAGAAAACATAATGACAATAAGCCCCGCAAATGCACCAATCCCTGTACCCGCTGTGCCACCTGCTGCTGCCATAACAATATTCTTTTCCCCTGCTGCCTTATCTACTCCATATCCCAACAAAATATACGCCAAATATACACTAAAAAAAGCATTAAATATTTGCTCTACAATCTGAGAAATTGCTGTTGGTACCATGCTATTCATGCCCTGAAAATATCCCCTATAAACAGACATAATTGCCACAATAAATATTGTTGGTGACAATGTCAATATGCAATAATAGCTATCTGGTGAATGTGCAAAAATGGTAGCAATTGGTTTTGCAAACGCAAACATAATTATCATAAAAATAAAGCCAAGTGTACCAGAAATCAATAAAGAAATTTGAAATACTTTATGTGCATTGCGATATTCTCCTATTGCTAACCTTTCTGAAACCATTTTTGATATTGCCGCTGGCAAACCTGCTGATGACAACACAAGCAAAAAGGTATAAATATAATAACCCGCACTATAAATGGCATTACCCGTATTTCCAATCATATTTGTCATGGGAATACGATACAAAAAGCCCAAAAATCTTACCATAATGCTAGCAAAAGCCAATATCGCCGCTTGTTTTACAAAAGAACCACTCTTTTTCTTCACCATAAAGCACCTCAATCAGATTTCATTCCATATGTTTCTATCATCAAAAAAAACTGCTTTTTATCCATGAATACGTATTTTTCTTCTTAATCCTGCATCTAATACTTTTTTTCTCATACGTAAATTTTGTGGTGTTACTTCTACCAATTCATCATCATTGATAAACTCAAGACACTGTTCTAATGACATTTGGATTGGTGGTGTCAATTTTAAAGCATCATCAGAACCAGAAGCTCTTGTATTTGTTAACTGTTTCTTTTTACAAACATTGATGTCCATATCTTCTGGTCTTGCATTACGCCCTACTATCATACCTGCATACACTTTGACACCTGCTCCAATGAACAAATCTCCTCTTTCTTGCGCATTATAAAGACCATATGTGATTGCCTCGCCATCTTCAAATGCAACAAGAGAGCCTTGTGAACGAATTGGAATCTCACCCTTATATGGCTGATAACTGTCAAATACAGAATTTAATATACCATTTCCCTTTGTATCAGTCATAAACTCATTTCTATATCCAATCAATCCTCTTGCTGGTATACTAAATTCTAATCTAGTATAACCACCCTTTGAGGGATACATATTAGTCATTTCACCTTTTCTACTTCCTAATTTTTCAATAACATTACCTACAAATTCTTCTGGTACATCAATCGTAACATTTTCCATAGGCTCTAATTTTTTGCCATTTTCTTCATGAAACAACACCTCTGGCTTAGAAACTTGAAATTCAAATCCCTCTCTCCTCAATGTCTCAATCAATATAGAAAGGTGTAATTCTCCACGTCCAGAAACTTTTAAACATTCTGGCGTATCTGTGTCTTCTACTTTCAAACTAACATCTGTATTTAATTCTTTATATAGTCTATCTCTAATATGTCTTGATGTTACAAATTTTCCCTCTTTTCCAGCAAAAGGACTATCATTTA
>CAMXTM010000219.1 GCA_947246775.1 uncultured Clostridium sp.
ATTTCTAAATACTTTTTATCCTATTTTAACATATTTTTCTATATTTTTAGTAACTCTTAGTGATTCCTCCTTCCATAATTACTGTTTTTGTCCTAGTACAACTCTATCAAGTCCTGCTAAATCTTTCCGAATTTCTATTTTTATAAAACCACATTGCTGCAATATGTCACAAACTGGTTGTGCCTGTTCGCAGCCAATTTCAAAAAAGACAAAAGCTCCTTTTTTCATATGCTTTTGCAAGTATTTTGCTATTTTTTGATAAAAAGATAAGCCATTTTCGCCGCCATCTAGTGCTAAATGTGGTTCAAAATCTTTTACAGATGACATCAGTGTTTGTATTTCTTTTGTGGCAATATAAGGCGGATTGCACACTACAACATCTATATCGTCAAAAAAATGCTCTGGTATTGCTTCAAATAAATCACTCAAATACCATTGTACTGTAACATTATTTTTTTGCGCATTTTGTTGTGCTGTTTGCAGGGCAATCTCGCTAATATCAATACCATATAAATACATATCACTGTATTTTGCTAAACTGACCGCTATACAGCCTGTACCTGTGCAAATATCTACTGCTTTTTTAAAATGATACACTTTGTGATATTCTAATACCGTTTCGACTAATATTTCCGTATCCGCTCTGGGAATCAATACGCCCTCCCTTACGGCAAAGGGCAAGCCCATAAATTCACAAATACCTGTTAGATAGGCTATAGGCTTTTGCTGTTTTCTTTGCTCCAAATCGTCTAAATATTGCTTTTGCTGCGCCTGTGTCAATATCGTATCATATTGCGTATAAAGTTGTACTTTTGTCAATCCACTTGCTTTGATTAAAAGCAATTGTGCATCTAGGGCATAGCTTTCTATGCCACACTGTTTTAATTGTTCTTTGCCAAAAAGTAACGCTTCTTTGATATTCATATTTTTTATTCCTCTATTTTTTGGCTGTCATCGCCCTCTACTTCCAACACTTTTTTCATTGCCGCAATTGCCGTTTCAATTTGTCCACTGTCTGGCTCACTGGTTGTAATTTTTTGTAAACACAAGCCAGGATAACTTACCATTGCAACTAATTTGTTGTCAGAACTGCCTGCCCATTTTATCACTTCATAAGAAATGCCCGCAATAAATGGTACTAAAATAATACGGCTGAGCAAACGCAGCGCAATATTATCTGTCTGTACAAAAAATAGCACTACCATACTAATTAACATAACTAAAAGTAAAAAACTCGTGCCGCATCTTTTGTGCAATCTGGTACAAGTTTTTACATTTTCGACTGTGAGTGGTAATTCCTTTTCAAAACAGTTTATGGTTTTATGCTCCGCACCATGATATTGAAATACTCTTTGGATTTCTTTCATTTTTGAGATAGCAAAAATATAGACCAAAAAAATGCTGATTCGGATAAGCCCCTCTACAACGCCAAGCCCCCATGTAGGAATGACTGTTTTAAAAAAGCCCCCTAACCATACAGGTAACATAAAAAAAAGCCCTACACTCATAATAATGGATAAAAATACACTAATATAAATAATCAGGTCATTAAATTTGTCCCCAAATTTATCCATAATCCATTTTTCAAATTTAGAGGGTTCTTCTTCTTCCATGATTGCCTCGCCTGCAATTTCAGCAGAACGCATCATAATTTTTGTTCCTGTTACAAGAGAATCTACAAATGCCGCCATACCTCGAAAAATAGGCAGCGTAAAGAGTTTGTATTTTTTGGAAAGCCCTGCACAATTTTGTTCTTCTAATGTAATGCCGCCCTCTGGATTGCGTACTGCCATCGCATAAATTGTTTTACCTCTCATCATAACGCCCTCTATGACCGCTTGACCACCAATACTTGTTCTTTTCAATTTATTAAATACCTCCTTAGTGAGTATATTTGATGCTTATGAGTGTTTTGACCTAGCGTTATAAAATAACGTAGAAAAAACACAAATGTTAAATATACAAACGATTTTTCATATGAAGTATGAAAAAAATCACCTTAATTTAGATAACTAATTTTTGTATAAAATTATAAATTAAAAAAGGCGGGACATAGCGCACCCCACCCTTTCGACTCTTTATATTATTTTCTGCCATATTTTTTGTTAAATTTCTCAACTCTACCGCCGGCTTCAAGCAATAATTTCTGGCTGCCTGTGTAAAATGGGTGGCATTTAGAGCAAACTTCTACTCTGATTTCTTCTTTTGTAGAACCTGTAACAAATTCATTTCCACAGTTGCATTTTACTGTTACCTGATTGTATTTAGGATGTATTCCCTCTCTCATTATGATTCACCTCTTTCTGTTGATCAATAATTTTACATTATTTAAAGACAACACTAGCAGTTTATCACAGTTTTTATGTTTTTGCAATAGATTTCTTTTGTAATACAAGGCATTTTTTTATATTTTCAATTACAAAAGATATTACAATAGTTAAATCTTTATTCCTATATGATTCCCTATCTTTTTTACAAAATAATACCATTGACAAACTATTCTATTATGATGTATACTATAAAACAGACAATTAAAATAAATTTATCACATAGTCAAATTTCCGTGCTAGTCGGGGCGTTAGCGGTGTCTTGTTGCCCACAATCCGCTATAGTGGGGACGATGTCTGTCTGGAGGTATTTGTTTTGTGTGGTCTGCCCTTTCGCGTCAGTGTTGAAGATTGAGTCTTGTGCAACAGGAACTTATGAACCGTGTCAGGGTCGGAAGGCAGCAGCACTAAGTAAGCACTCTTGTGTGCCGCAAGGTAGCTTAGTTGGAGCTGACAAAATTGGTAACGCATGGAAAGCAATATCGAATACAGATGCACGGATTTATTATAAAACCTAAACAGCTATATTTTTATAGTTGTTTTTTTATTTTCCTAAAAATACAATCAAATTTCCACATTCAACCGCCCTTAACATAAAAAATACAGCAAAAACGAGCTGTCTATATAAAAATTTTCAAAAAAAGACTGAAATGTAGGTCATAAAATAAAAAACCGCCCTTGTTGTTCAAAAGCGGCTTTTGCCAAAAAGTTTATCATGTTCTCAGTTTTTATAAGCTGTTTATTAGTTTGTCCACATTTTCTTCTTTTGTTGCCCAGCTTGTCACAATTCTAACGCAAGTATGGGTTTCGTCTACTTTTTCCCAGAAAGAAAATATAAATTCTTTTTCCAGTTCTTTTAAAACATCATCTGGAAAAATAGGGAAAAGCTGATTGCTGCAAGGTGTAAACTGGAAACTATATCCTTTTTGTAAGATTGCATTTTGGATTTTTTCTGCCATTGCATTAGCATGTTGTCCTAATTTGTAATACAAATCATTTTCAAAAAGTGTTTCAAACTGTATGCCCAAAAGCCAACCTTTTGCCAACATAGCACCTTTTTGCTTGATAGAAAAGCGGAAATCTTCATTTAATTGATTTTGAAATAAAATAAGTGCCTCACCAAATAATGCGCCACATTTTGTTCCGCCTAAGTATAGCATATCAACCAACTTAGGATAGTCTGATAGCGCAATATCATTGTACTGTGAAGTGAGAGCAGAAGCCATTCTTGCACCATCTAAATAAAATAGTAAATTGTTTTGTCTGCAAAAGTCGCTTAAGTCTTGCAATTCTTTTTTGGTATATAGTGTACCCACTTCGGTAGGATTAGAAACATATACCATTTTAGGCTGTACCATATGTTCATCTGTGTGAGTATCTAATGCCTTTTTTACTGCTGCTACGGTCAATTTACCTTGTTCTGTTGGCATTGCCACTACTTTGTGACCACTTGATTCAATTGCACCTGTTTCATGTACATTGATGTGACCGCTATCTGCTGCAATGACTGCTTGATAAGGTTTTAGGCAGTGAGAAATTGCCACTAAATTTGTTTGTGTTCCGCCTACTAAAAAATGAATCTGACAGTCAGGGCATTGTAGTTGTTTTTTGATATATTCTGCTGCCTTTTGGCAATGTTTGTCTTCTCCATATCCTGTATTTTGGGTCAAATTGCACTCTGACATTTTTTGTAATATAGCACTATGTGCGCCCTCGCTGTAATCGTTTTTAAATGAAATCATGTTATTCCTCCTTTATTTGTTACTGTTATTATACAAGCTCATTGCTTTACTTTCAACAAACTTTTTTGATACAACAAAACTGACATCATGATAGAATGATGTCAGTTTATGATGTTTGTTATTCAATTTGCTTCATACTCGTCATCGTCATAACGAAAATGTCCTTTATAATAGCCATATTCTG
>CAMXTM010000220.1 GCA_947246775.1 uncultured Clostridium sp.
GTCCTGTCGTCATGGGTACTTTTCTATTTTTTGGCTTTCGCCACTTCAATCATAGCATGATTCCTTCCTTATTTCAACATTTTTTTATCTTTTCTACTTTTTGCTATGTATGTGCAATATTTTTTATAATACGATTTGAAATAAAAAACGCCCCAAGCAAAAACTTAGGGCATTTTTATTATTCTCTAATTTGACCATTACCATATATAATATATTTTGTAGTAGTTAGTTCTTTTAAGCCCATAGGACCTCTAGCGTGCAATTTTTGGGTACTAATACCGATTTCTGCACCAAAGCCAAACTGTCCACCATCAGTAAATCTAGTAGATGCATTGACATACACGGCTGCCGCATCAATTTCATTTAAAAAGCGTTGTGCATTGGTATAATTTTCTGTTACGATTGCTTCAGAATGTCCTGTTGTATATTTTCTAATATGTGCAATCGCTTCGTCAATATTTTCTACTACTTTTGCAGAAATAATATAATCTTCATATTCTGTTGCCCAATCTTCTTCTGTTGCAGGCACAGCGCCCTCTACTAAGGCAAGTGTCTGTTTATCTCCTCTAATTTCTACCTTTTTTTGCTGTAATGCCTTACCAATTTCTGGCATAAATTGTTCTGCAATCGCTTTATGTACTAAAAGACTTTCGCAAGCATTGCATACTCCAGGGCGTTGTGTTTTAGCATTGATGACAATGCGTGCTGCCTTTTCCAAATCTGCACTTTCATCAACATAGACATGACAGTTACCAATACCTGTTTGTATGACTGGAACAGTGCTATTTTCTACAACATTGCGAATCAGTCCAGCGCCACCTCTTGGTATTAGCACATCTAAATAGCCATTTAATTTCATCATTTCTGCGGCGGTTTCTCTACTGGTATTTGGCACAATCTGTACACACTCTTTTGGCAAGCCCTCTTTTTGCAAGGTCTGCTGGAATATTTCTACAATCGCCTTATTAGAACGAATTGCTTCTTTTCCGCCACGCAATATGACTGCGCTGCCTGCCTTAAAACATAACCCAAAAGCATCTGCTGTGACATTAGGGCGTGACTCAAAAATAATACCTATGACGCCCATAGGGACTCTTTTTTGCCCGATAATTAAACCATTGTCTAGTGTTTTCATAAAGGTTACTTCACCTACAGGGTCGTTAAATGATGCCACTTGGCGCAGTCCCTCTGCCATAGATTGTATTCTATCTTCTGTTAATGTCAGCCTATCGATAAAAGCCGCTTTGACGCCTGCTTCCTTTGCTGCTTCTACATCTTTTTGATTTTCTTGTAATATCATATCCATGCCGTCTAAAAGTGCGTCAGCACTCTCATAAAGCACATTATTTTTAACTGGTGTAGAAAGAGTGGCAAGCACAACAGAAGACTGTTTTGCTTTTTTTGCCATTTCTAGTAGTTCGCTCATGTTATTCCTCCTTTTTTTAAACCTAAAAGACTGTGGGAACTTTGTCCCCACTTCCCCTATTTCTTTTCTTGAAAGAAAAGAAACAAAAGAACTTTTAAGCAAAAGCCCCTTTTGTTGCACAAAAGTGACTTTTGAAGTTTAAAAACTTTTATTTTTTACTAAATTTAGGTGTTTTTGTACCAAGATAATTGATTTTACTTTCAAATTGCCCTCAAGATTTTAATAATATAAGACACCTTTTTCAGTTGCGACAGCGTCCATTGGCACATCTGTTTTTTCTAGTTCTTCTATTTTCTGTAGTTTTTGTTCGTCAAATATCAGCGCTATTTTAAAGCCAACATCATGTTTTGAAAAATAAGTGTCATAATATCCACCGCCATAGCCAATTCGATTCCCATTTCTATCTATTGCAAGAGCTGGCACGACAAAAAGTGTTTTTTCTGTTGGTAAAACGATTGTACTATTTTCTCTATCGGGTTCAGGAATCCCCCACTTTATATCAGTTAATTCTGCTGTACTATTGAGCTGAACAAAGTCCATAATTCTTTTTTGTTCTCTGATAATTGGTACAGCGATTTTTTTACCATCATTCCATATTTTTTCAAAAAAAGGTAATGTTTTTACTTCTGTATTCGTTGAAACATAAGTAAATATGCTTTCCGCATCTCTATATTGTTCTGTTTGCATTAAATGTTGCCACATCATAGCGCTTTTTTGTTCAATTTGTTCTGCTGAAAAAGCAAGTCTTACTTTTAACATATTTTTTCTCATTGTTTTTTTATCCATAGTTATCACTTCTCACTTTCAAAAAAAGTTCCTACGTCTTCGCCATCTATAATTTTGTGTATTACGGTTGGGTCATCTCCCAACGCTACTACCATGTTGACGCCTGCCTTTTGGCAAACTTCTGCTGCTTGTACCTTTGTTGCCATACCCCCCACGCTAAACTTAGAGCCTTTTTGTCCTGCCATTTGATGGATTTCCTCTGTCACCTTTGGAATATAGGAGATTCTTTTTGCTTCATTATTGCTTCTAGGGTCTTTGTCATAAAGCCCATCAATATCCGTTAAAAGAATCAACAAGTCTGCCTCTATCATCTCTGCGACCATTGCAGAAAGATTATCATTGTCACTAAATTCAATTTCATAAGTAGAAATCGTGTCATTGGCATTGATAATCGGAATAATGCCCAATTCTAGCAAGGTGTGTAGGGTATTGAGTGTATTAGTGCGTCTTTCTTGGTTTTGTATTTCCTCTTTGGTAAGCAATATTTGTGCGATTGCTTGGTTGTACTCTTTAAAAAAGTTTTGATAAATTTGTATCAGAACAGCCTGCCCTACTGCTGCCGCTGCCTGCTTTTTTTTCATTTCTTTTGGTCTTTCCGCAAAAGAAAGCCGTGCTGCACCAACACCAATCGCACCTGATGTTACAAGAACCACCTCTTTGCCTTGATTGACCAAATCAGATAAGACCCATGCCATGCGCTCCATGCATTTTAGATTTAAACGCCCATTTTCATAGGTCAGTGTAGAAGTGCCTACTTTGACGACTATCCTTTTACTTTGTTTTAATTTCTCCCGCATAATATTTCCCGTTGCCAAAAATATATAAAAATATCTATAAATCTTGTTTGCTTCCCTGTTCTACGAGTTCGATTTTGAAAACGATAATCGTATTCTACTTTCGTTTGGTGTAACTCTCCAAGGGCGTAAATTCGGATACAACGTGTCCTACATATTAGCTTTGTCTTGTTTGTGACATTAGGCTAATTGATACCTTGAAAGATTGATGCTTGCATTCAAATCTCTATCAATACAAAGTCCACAATCGCACTTGTATATTCTATCTTTCAATTTTAAATCCTTTTTTACATTTCCGCATTGACTGCAAATTTTTGATGATGGATAAAATCTATCTGCTATGACGAGTTTAATGCCTCTAAATTTACACTTATATTCTAACTGTCTTCTAAATTCATAAAAACATTGTTTTCTGATAGCGTCTGATAAATGTTTGTTTTTCATCATATTAGAAACAGCTAAATCTTCTATTACAACTCTGTATGGCTTGGTTCTCACAATACTTGTTGTGCTTTGATGAATATGATTGTTTCTAATATTTGCTAGTCTGCGGTGTAGTTGTTGTATTCGTTTTTCAAGTTTTATGATATTTTTAGTTTTATGATATTGACAACGGTTTTCACCACCTTTCTGTGTTTTATTTTTTTCATATTTTTTACTAACTTTTCTTTGTAGTCTTTTTAATTTCTTTTCTAATTTTTTTACAATTCTAGTTTTGTTTATGTTTTTGAACACTTTTCCATCAGAACAAACTGCAAGTTCTTTAATACCTAAATCTATCCCTAATGATACATCAGTTAATTCTTCTCGAATTTCTTGTTGTTCTATACCTACTGAAATATACCAATATTTGTTATCATAGCTAATTCTTGGGTTACTATATTTTATATCTATTGGTAGTTGTTCCTTTGTCTTTATCCAGCCTATTTTTTCAAGACATACTAACTTGTTTTCTTTGACTTTTAGTTTTACATTGTCGTGATAAAAAGCTGGCTTTGATTTTCTTTTGCTTTTAAATTTTGGTTTTTTGGACAAACCCTTAAAAAATCTCAAAAAACTCTCACAAGCGTCTTTTACAGCTTGTTTTGTTACATTGTTAGAAACTTCATATAACCATGATAATTCCCCTTTTTTTAGCTGCGTCAATTCCTTTCTTAGTTTTTCGTCTGAAAGAAATTTACCACCATTTTTGTAATTTTCTTGTTGTTTTTCTAGCGTCCAGT
>CAMXTM010000221.1 GCA_947246775.1 uncultured Clostridium sp.
ACTTCTTCTATTATTTCTAACTCCTGAATTAAATGCAAAGGGAGTTTTGTTTTTCTATAGTCAAAACTTTCTTCTCCATGATGTTTTATATTGTCTAATCTTTTTACATCTAGTGCAATATGTTCTGGAGAAAAAACATTTAAAAATTCTTTGTTAAATCTTGTAATAGATGGCAATTCACAATGACATACTGTAATATCTGCCATTAAATGATATTGTTTGCACTTTGATACGATAAACGCTAAATATTCTACACCCATCGCATCTATAAAATAAAGCTTCGCTTTTTTATCAAGCTGTTCTAGTTTTTCTACTCGTGGAGGAAGAATCAAATTAAAATCTCGCCGTTTTGCTTGTTCTTCCACAAGCGCTAAAAATTCTGGATATATTTTATTAATTACTTTTTGATAACGATATTCATAAAAGTATTTTGTAAGTAATTCATTTTCAAAACGATATGGTGCTAAGTATTGTGCAATATCTTTATAAATATGTTCTAAAATTTTTATGATTTCTTCTCTGGAAAATTCAGACTCATATTTGTCTAATAATTCTAATATTTTTTGCTTTTCTAATTTGTTTGTATCAGTTAAGTAGTACAAGGCATATTTTTGCTTTCGATGCACCATTTTAGTATAATCCAATATTTCTTCTTCAAAATTGCCTATAATAGAAAGTATTTTTTTTCTTTCCTCATATTTTTCCCAATATTGTTTTTCTGTATGGCTGAGCGATAACAAACTGCGATAAATATTATGAATAAATTCCTTTTCATTCTTTGACTTGGAAACAGCATAGGAAAGACACCAATTATTTTTAACACCAACCATTTTTAATGCAATAAAATATAACCATCTTTTATTGTCATTATATAATCCCCAAGAAGCAATATTTCCATCTAAAAAATTATCTGAACCAAACTCTTGCGCAATTAGTACTTTCCAAGAATGTGCTTTTGTTACTTTTTCGAGTGCATAGTTCCATTGTTCTTCTGTACCAAATTCATTTTCTAAGCAATTTGTATCTATGTCCATATGACATAATGCGTCAAAAGCTTTATCTTGCTGTTTTATCAAAAACAAAGAGTCTTTAAAAATTTCTTTACTTTTATCTGTTTTAACATAAATAGTATCATCTGTTGTATTTTCTAAAGCAAAAGGTAATTTATCAATTCCTTCAATTTGCTCTTGCCCATTTTGAACTGTTATAGATGTAAATACAATCGTTGGAAGTTCTCTTTTTTCTCCTTCTACCTTATAGATAAACTGCGCAATTCGACTATCGGAAAAATGTAAGTATTCTTCGCATTGATAACACACAATAACTAGATGACCTGAAACAGATTGTGTAACAAACTGATTCAACTTTTGTTTTAAAAAATGTTCTCCCTCTAATTTTAAATAAGATGCCAAACCTGTTATAAAAATATTATCAGATTTTGTTATTAAATCATTTTCTAATCTATCCAATTGTGGCTTTCTATCAGGTTTACAATAGTTTGTTATTGGCAAAAATAAATTGCTTCCTATATCATAACGTTTTATAAACTCTTTTATATCCTTGATGTTTTGTAAATTCACCAATCTTGGCATTGTACTACTAGAATTTAAGTAATTATCTATTTTTTTAAAACATTCTTCTAATTTCAAAAAATCATTTCCCCTTTATGATTTCTATTCCGACTACCATGTTATTTTGTATTAAATCTTTCAAATATCTTTTTACATCTTCACTATTCATACTATCAATCGTTTCAAAGGCTGTATGATAGCCAGTTGTGCTATATTTATTTTGTGCTAAATTTTTTATTTTGTTTCTGATTTCAGTTGTCTCAAACCAATCATATGGTTCTTTTATCGTCATTGTTTTTTCTAAGTAATCTTTGACTTCTTCAATATCATTAAGCAAAACAGCATAATCTTCTAAAATATAATTTCTAAATGCTTTATCTCTTTCAGATTCCCTTTTCAGATTATCAAAAAATGTAGCAGCTTCTAAAAATGATATTGCGTTTTCAATAGAATTTGCATCTGCACTTTGACGATTGATGATGTTAAATACTGTTTTAGCTTGTTGTAAATCTTCTGGCTTTATCATGTATAGTATAGACATTTTATAGTTTTTTGACCATTCTTTTGGTGTTGTTGTATCTGTTTTTTCTTTCCATAATTTTCTTAATTTTGCAAAACCTCTTTGTGTTTTTAACTCATTCGCTTTTGATTCTAATAATGTTATATAATCTGTTTTTTCTTTTGTAAAGCAACCTGTAGACGTTACCTTTATGACTGCATTATAAAGTTCTGTAATTTCTTCATTAGAAGAATCTTCTATATAATCAGTACAAAGTTGTTTAAATACAGTAAATTGATTTTGATAAAAATGATTAAAACCATTAGCATAAGTTTTTAAGTAATCCAAAAATTTTTCTTTTTGAGAATCTAAAAGATTACCCGTTTTCATTATTGTATACAGCATTTCTAACAAAGGGTCTATTTCTGTTACATAGCTTTTTATCGCAGGATAAGATAAACGAATAAAATCGCATTTACTACGCCAATTTTTTATAGCATCAGAAAAACTGATTGCTTTTTCATTGATTTTATTGCTTTCTACAATAATACGATACTCTAATATGACTTCTTTTATCTTTTGCTCTGCTGTTTCTATATTCCATACCCAATTTGCTTCTTTTGCATCAAATTTTGACTGAAGTACATTAATATATTGTCCATTATCTCCTATGGCATCTGCAAGAGTAATCAGCTCACCATTTTCAAATTGCTGAATATAATTTTTCATGCCCTCAATACATTTTTCAGAATTCATAATTGCTTTTAAATTATCGACTAGAGCATTATTTTGTGTACAAAGTTTTCCAATAGAAATGGCAATATCACTATCCGATTTTCCAGAACTGCCATTATTATTGACAAATTCTTTATAATAATCAATTAGTTTATGTACATTTGTTTGGGTATCGTCCACAACATATTTTAAACACCATATCGGAAAAGGAAATGTATTCATTTTTTCACGGATATGATTTCTTGTTTGCTCTACATTAGTACAAAAGTCCAAAGGAATTTGGAAAATAGCAGACGATGCTTGATTAAATGCTTTTTCTTCCTCTGTAAGAAGTACAATATATTTCTCTTTATAGCCCTTTTTGGGAGTAACCTGTAAAGAAATGACATCTGCAACCATCTCTTTTAATTTGTCTACAGTAAGTGGCATACTTGTTATACTATCTGAATAACTGTATATACCGTTTACATATTCTTTTAAAATAAATCCCATAATAAATGCAGTTAAATTACAAGGCATAAAACCAAAAGGTTTTTCTTTTACGACATTATAAATTTGCGTAATAGAAACACGCCCCTGTTTTTCAAAAGCCTCCTCAATCACTTTATTTACTGCAATTTTAATTTTAGAAATATTTAAATAAGGTTTTGCTTCCCAATATGGAGTTTCTCCTTCCGCTTGCTGCCAAGCGCCCTCTAAATAGTTTTCTAATTTTGTATTCACATTTGCACTTCGGAAACTGGATTTTGTTACTTGTGTTGCACCACATTCTACACCAGCTTTTAAGGAATTTACTTGCCACATTGTAACAGTTACACTTTTTCCTGTCTCCAAACCACAAGGATAAATATGTCTATTTATATCTGCTAAAACATCACACAATTTCTCCACAGACGCAACTCTTTCCTTCATTTTATTTCCTTTTGCATCTGTGTAAGAAACAATAAATTCTCCCTCAACAATACGCTTTTTCCACTTTTGCAATACCTCTTTTGCATTTTTAGCATACTGCTCACCAAGCGCCCTATCTGATTTCATATGATATTGTGCATTTGCCATATTTTCGGCATATTGCTCCATAATGTCTTTACCAATTGGATTGATAGAAGCATCTACAAAAATAATGTTTTCAAAACCACTATCATCTTTTGTAGCAGCATCAATCAGCTTTGTTATATTTGCACTTTCTACATCATCTTTTGCAAAGGCAACCACACATTGAATTTTACCAGCATGAGATTCTGATTCATTTCTTAATTTTTTAATTTCATTGTTAAAGTTAGCAGCAGAAACAAAACGCATGACATAGCGAAGTCTTAATGCATCAGTCAATGTAATTGCTTCTGCAATATCTCCATCTGCAATCAAAGCTGCTGTAGTCTTTTTATATAATTCTTCTTTTAATTTTTCAATGGCT
>CAMXTM010000222.1 GCA_947246775.1 uncultured Clostridium sp.
GAGTAAGTACAGGGGTAATCTTTCATAGTACATTTTTTCTATTGCACTAAAACTACTGGAAAGTGGGCGACCTTCTCCCACCACCAATTTAGATAAATCTCTTTCTATAAAAAGGATAACACCATTCATAGATAAATAGTTCATGTTTTCTGCTCTTTTTATGACACCACCGCCAGTAGAAATAATGAGATTGTTTTTGCCAGAAAATTCTTTTGTCACTTCCTGCTCTATATCTCGAAAAGCATCTTCTCCATATTTTTCAAAGTAGTCAGAAATAGGCATACCAATTCTTTTAACAATTTCTGCATCAATATCTACCACTTCTTTTTTTAATAGAGGAGCGACTTCTTTTGCAATTGTAGTTTTGCCGCTGCTGGGCATACCGATCAAAACAAGATTTTTTTTATCAAAAAGTAGTTCTCTATAAATATCATCAATGGTAGATTCTGGAATAGAAGTATTTAAAAAGATTTCAACAGCATATTTTGCTTGAGCAATCAGCATTTCCATGCCACCTATAGCAATCATATTGCGTTTTTTAGCAGCTAATACCAGTTTTGTTTGAATTGGATTGTATATAATATCTACAACTGCTTTGCAGTTTGGGTAGTGCTGTAAATCAATAGGGCAACCATCTAAATTAGGATACATTCCTACAGGAGTGGTATTGATAATGACATCAGCATCACCATGTAATTTTTGACATTGCTCATAAGTAACCGTATTTGGGCTGTTTTTATAGTAAACAGTAATAATTTGTTTTGCTTTTAGGTATTCTAAAACGGCAATAATCGCTTTGGAAGCGCCGCCTTTTCCTAAGACAAGCACTTTTTTGTTTTGGATTGCAATATTGTTGTGCTTTAAAAGATAAAGAAAACCGCCAAAATCGGTGTTATATCCGCAAAGTTTCCCATTTCTGTTGACAATGGTATTGACTGAGCCAACTGCTTGCGCTCTTTGGTCAATTTCATCTAAATAAGACATCACATCTATTTTGTAGGGAATGGTAACGTTTATTGCACGAAATTCTTTTTTTTCAAAAAAATCGCTCAAATCTTCTTTTGCGATTGGGTGCAGGTCGTAAGTATAATTTGCTAATTTTTCATGTATTGTTTTGGAAAAACTGTGTCCTAGTTTTTCACCTATCAGTCCATATTCCATCGTATCACCTCATTTATTTTTTTATTATCATACAAGAATAAAAGTCATTTTTCAACTAAATCTTTTATTTTCGTTGTATAAAAAAGGAATGGGAATAATAAGTAGTATGTATTTTTGTGTTTTTAGAAATAATAAAAATAAAAAAGGTGGTGATAAAAAGTGGATATTTACATCAAACCGAATGAAAAAATCAATATCATAGGCAAAAAAGTAGTTTATTTAAAAGAAATAGGAGAGATTTGGATACCTGACCAAAGTACCGCAGCAATCGAAAATTTAATTGTGTTTGAGATACCAGAGGACAGGGACAAAACCTATTTAATCAGTGTAATGGATATTATAAAAGCGATTACGCTAAAATATCCTGATGCAACCGTAAATAATGTAGGCGAAATGGATATATTGGTAGTTTATAAGCAAAAGGCGCAGCAGCAAAATAAACTATGGCTTTATAGTAAAGTGGCATTTATCTCACTGATATTATTTGCAGGAGCATCAACTTCTATTATGTCTTTTCATTCTGATGCGCAAATACCCAAAATTTTTCAAAATTACTACTACATTTTTTTTGGAGAATATAATGATATGCCGTTGATATTGGCAATACCGTATACGATTGGTTTGGGCGTTGGAATTATCTTATTTTTTAACCATTTTTCAAAAAAATATATTACAAAAGACCCTACACCGATTGAAATTGAGATGACAACTTATGAAAAAGAGGCAAACACAAGTATAATTGATGCATTAAATAATGCTAGAAAAAGTGGTGACAGCTCATGACAGTACTATGGTATGTTGTGTCAATTGTATTGGGCTTTGCTTCTGGAGGCTTTGTATCAGCGGGTATTTTTGCCTTTATATCGGCAATTGGCATTGTGCCACGTATGGCAAAAAGGACAAAGACGCAACAATATATTCCTCTTTATGAAGATATGATTACGATAGGGGGCGTATTTGGCACAACGACAATGTTTATACGCTATCATTTGCCCATTGGTAGTATATTGGTTGCCCTGTTTTCGTTTGCCAATGGCATATTTGTAGGCTGTCTTGCGATAGCGTTGGCGGAAGTGCTTAATGTTATACCGATATTTTTAAGACGTTCCCGCATTGTTGCAGGAATACCAATATTTCTATGTGCCATTGCTTTTGGCAAAATATTAGGTTCTTTATTATATTTTATAGTAGATGGATTTTTTATAATGAATTAGGTTTTTGTGGATAAAGTTCACAAAAAAAAGGAGGGAATTATGTTGGAAGAAACAACACAATCAAAACAAATGTATGACAAAATGGTAAAAGAGGCATCACCTGATAGCCCTATTGTATTAAATTGTATTAAGGCATTTGTATCTGGTGGGATTATATGCACAATAGGGCAGTTGTTGAGGAATTATATAGAAACCTTTCATTTAGGAGAAGATACAACTTCCCTAATTGTATGTGTTGTATTGATATTAGCATCAGCAATTTTAACAGGGTTAGGAATTTATGGAAAACTAGGAAAATATTGTGGAGCAGGTACGATTGTACCGATTACAGGCTTTGCAAATTCTGTAGTATCTCCAGCCATTGAATTTAAAAAAGAGGGTATGATATTTGGTATGGCAGCGAAAATGTTTTTGATTGCGGGACCAGTCATTGTGTATGGTACATTGACATCAATAGCAGTAGGATTGATATACTATTTTATTGGTTAAAGGAGTGAAAAACATGAAAGGCAAAAGAATTGGTACACAGACAGTAAAATTGTCAGAACCAGTTGTAATAACAGCAACCGCTGCTGTGGTAGGGCCAAAAGAGGGAGAAGGGCCGCTTGGGAGTCTGTTTGACAAAGTAGCACAAGAGGCAATGTATGGAGAAGATAGTTGGGAAAAGGCGGAGAGTAAATTTGTGACAGAGGCATTACAGCTTGCGGTAGAAAAATCAAGTAAAACGATGGAAGAAATAGACTATATTTTGTGTGGCGATTTGCTTAATCAGTGTACAGGTACAACCTTTGGTATTAAGGATTTTAAAGTGCCTTATTTTGGACTGTTTGGGGCTTGTTCCACAATGGGCGAGTCTATGAGCTTGGGAGCAATGCTGATTGATGGTGGATTTGCGCAAAATGTATTAGTAGGGGCATCTAGTCATTTTTGTGCAGCAGAAAAACAGTTTCGCTTTCCGCTTGCCTTAGGTACACAAAGACCACCTAGTGCTACCTGGACAGTCACAGGAGATGGTTCAGCAGTATTGTCTAAAAAGGGAGATGGCCCAGTTATTACAGAAATTACAACGGGTAAAATTGTAGATATGGGCGTAACGGATACGATGAATATGGGTGCAGCGATGGCGCCTGCGGCGGTGAATGTGTTGACAGCACATTTTAAAGATACAGGAAGACAACCAAGCTATTATGATGTGATTGCAACGGGAGATTTGGGCTATATTGGGAAACAGTTGGTCATAGAGCTGATGGCAAAAGAGGGCTATGAAATGGGCGAAAACTTTACAGACTGTGGCATCGAAATTTTTGATAAACAAAATCAAGATACCCATGCTGGAGGAAGTGGCTGTGCCTGTTCCGCTGTGACCTTTGCTAGTTACTTTTATCAAAAGCTGGTAGAGGGTAAAGTTGGTAGAATGTTGTTTATACCAACAGGGGCGCTGATGAGTCCTACCACATCACAACAAGGTTCTACGATTCCAGGTATTGCACATGGTGTTGTGATAGAAAGTAGAAAAGAATAAAGGAAGTGAGAAGATGGATTTGGTAAGAGCGTTTTTAGTTGGCGGCGCAATCTGTGTTGTCGGGCAGATACTCATTGATAAGACAAAATTGATGTCAGGTAGAATATTAGTGATGTTTGTGTGCTTGGGCTGTATTTTGGGGGGATTGGGCTGGTACGCACCGATTGAGGAATTTGGCGGTGCAGGCGCAACTGTGCCGCTGACTGGTTTTGGCTATAATTTGGCAAAAGGCGTGATGGAAGAAGTGGATAACGTAGGATTTTGGGGAATCTTTACAGGTGGTATGAAAGCAGCAGCAGGCGGCATTAGCGCAGCGGTAGT
>CAMXTM010000223.1 GCA_947246775.1 uncultured Clostridium sp.
AAACACAATATGTACATAATTTACTTTCTGATATGGAAAATCTTCTTTTGAAATCACAAGAAAGTGAAGATATTTCTAATCAAGTTTCTAAAAACTCAACATCTATGATTGAGGGTATGCAGAGAACAAGCAAAGACATGGAAAAAATGATGTCTTCTATGCGTAGTATGCTTGAAACTGCCGAAAAAATTAAAAATATTATCAGTGAAATTGATTCTATTGCACAATCTACCAATATGCTCTCCTTAAATGCCTCTATTGAAGCAGCAAGGGCAGGGCAAGCAGGAAAAGGATTTGCTGTAGTAGCAACACAAGTTGGCTCTCTTGCAGGAGAAAGTGCATCTGCTTCTAAAACAACAAGTGATTTGATTACTGCAACCTTAAATGCGATAAAAGATGGGGAAGAATTTGCTCGCAAAACAAACGAA
Source organism: uncultured Clostridium sp. (assembly GCA_947246775.1). GTDB lineage: Bacteria > Bacillota > Clostridia > Lachnospirales > Anaerotignaceae > Coprocola. The sequence goes on from CAMXTM010000223.1 coordinate 429, forward strand.
GAATTTAAACAGGTTATTGAAGATACTTCAAAATCACAAAAGGCAATTTCAGAACTGATGTATATTTTTAAGCAGCAAGCAGATATGGTAAAAAATGCGACAGCTAGCATCAATCGTATTTCTACTGTTGTACAAAATACAGCAAACATCGTAGAACAAAGCAAAACAACATCAGAAAAACTTTCACAGCAAGCTGAAATGTTAAAAAATATTGTAGTATAAAAATAAACAAACAAAAAGAGGTCTTTTTTGACCTCTTTTTATTTGTGCTAAATCTTTTCATTTATAATATATGCAATTCCTTTATTCAAACCATTAAAAATATCAGTTTCCGTACTGTTTTCATCATCATAATAACAGTATGCATAGGATAAAATATCTTCTTTTCTTAAATCAAATGCTACAAACTCTACATAGCGATATGGTCTAAAACCATCACAAGATACAACAAGTTCTGCCAAATAATGTTTTGTTTCCATATTATAGTGCAAGTAGTATTTTTCATCAATTAAATGCTCTATTTTGATTTTTTCACCATATTTTACATTGATTTCACAAGCCCAAAGTTTTATTTGGCAAATCAGATTTTCAAAGATTACCATAATTTATCATTATGCACCCAGATAAGCCTTTTTAATAGACTCATCTTTCATCAAATCCTCTGCTTTGCCCTCCATAGATATTTTGCCCGTTTCCAAAACATACGCCCTATCCGAAACAGAAAGTGCCATTTTTGCATTTTGTTCAACAAGCAAAACCGTTACGCCTGATTTATTTACTTCTTTAATAATCTCAAATATTTCTTTTACCAAAAGTGGAGAAAGTCCCATTGATGGCTCATCTAATATCAGCAATCTTGGTCTTGTCATCAATGCTCTACCCATCGCAAGCATTTGCTGCTCTCCACCAGAAAGTGTTCCTGCAAGCTGTTCTTTTCTCTCTTTTAATCTTGGAAATTTTGCATAAATATCTTTTCTTGCTTGTCTCAATCCCTCTATAGAGTCTTTGACTGTATAAGAACCCATTTGGATATTTTCTTTGACAGTCAAATTGGCAAACACACGTCTACCTTCTAAAACTTGTGCAATACCCAGTTCAACAATTTTATGTGGTTCTGTTTTCATCAAATCCCTACCCATAAAATCAATTGAGCCGCTTTTTGCTCTCAAAAGTCCTGATATTGTTTGCATAGTAGTGGTTTTTCCTGCTCCATTTGCACCAATCAAGGAAACAATTTCACCTTCCTCTACACGGAGGGATATTCCTTTTATCGCATGAATATGTCCATAATACACATTCAGATTTTTTATTTTTAACATATGTGGCATACATACACCCCCCTTAATCGCCAATATATGCCGTAATAACAGTAGGGTCATTTACTACATCTAAAGGCAATCCTTTTGCTATGACTCTACCATAGTCCAATACAACCAGTTCTTCACAAATTCCTAACACCAAATTCATATCATGCTCTATTAAAAGAATTGCAATATGAAATTTATCCCTTATATTCCTTATGGTGTCCATCAATTCCAATGTTTCCGTTGGATTCATACCCGCAGCAGGTTCGTCCAGCAAAAGCACCTTTGGACTTGTAGCAAGCGCTCTTGCAATTTCTAATTTTCTTTGCTTTCCATAGGGCAAGTTTTCAGAAATAACATTTGCTTCTTTATCCAAGTCAAACACTTTTAATATGTCAATTGCTCTTTCGTCCATTTCTTTTTCCAGTTGTTTATATTTTGGCGTGTGCAGCATACTATCCAATAGGGAGTATGTCACCTGATTATGTAATGCTGTTTTAATATTATCCAACACAGTCAAACGATTAAAAAGACGGATATTCTGAAAGGTACGAGCAAATCCCTCTCTACATATTTCAGATGCCGTTTTTCCTACCAAACTGACACCATCTAATTCTATACTGCCCTCTGTTGGTTTATATACACCTGTCAAAAGATTAAATATTGTTGTTTTTCCTGCACCATTTGGTCCAATCAGCCCATATAACTGCTCTTTTTCTATACTAATATTAAAATCATCAACGGCTCTCAATCCGCCAAAAGATATACTTAAATTTTTCACCTCAAGAAGTGCCATTTTTTAACGCTCCTCTCTTTTGAAAGAGTTTTGATAATGTTCTATTTTCCATCAATCCCTCTTTTATTTTTGAATGGTTAAATATCATAATCAATATCAATGCAATAGAGTAAAGCAACATTCTATAGTTGTCTGCTCCTCTTAAAAGCTCAGGCAATACAGTCAATATAATTGCTGCTATAATAGAACCTTGTATACTTCCCATACCACCCAATACAACGATAACAAGTATTTCTATAGACTGGTTATAGTCAAATGTAGTTGGTTTAATAATACCAACATTATGTGCATACAACACGCCTGCAATGCCAGCAAAAAATGCAGATATCACAAACGCTTTTATTTTATAGGCACTAACTTTAATACCAATGGATTCTGTTGCAATATCATTATCTCTTACCGCACAAATTGCACGTCCATCTCTTGATTTTACTAAGTTCATTATCATAAGTACAGTGATTGCCATAATAATATACACTACTGTATAGTTTTTATAGTTAGAATACAGTGGTATTTTAGAAAGACCTTTTGCACCATTTGTTATGCCGCCCATAGCAATCAATATAGATTTTATAATTTCTCCAAAGCCTAATGTTACAATAGCCAAATAGTCGCCTCGTAATCTCAGTACAGGCACACCAATCAAAAAGCCAAAAATTGCTGCCATAATACCGCCTATGGCAAGCGCAATGATAAATTGTATTACTGCGGGTAAATTGGTATTGACTGTAAATATGGCACTACTATATGCCCCTATTGACATAAAACACGCATGACCCAGTGACAACTCTCCTAAAAAGCCTGTTACTAAATTCAAAGAAACCGCAAGCATAATGTTTACTGCAATAGGCACAAGCAAAGAAGTATATTGTCTATTTAAAAATCCGCCTTTTATCAATACTGTGATGAGAATATAGCCTAAAACTAATATAATAACACTTTTTAATTCTTTTTTATTTAATATATTTTTCATCTATACGCTCACCTCCTATACCTTTTCATTTTGTTTTTTACCTAATATGCCAGATGGTTTGACAAGCAATACTACTACAAGCACACCAAATACAATAGCATCAGACAGCTCTGTAGAAATATATGCTTTTGACAAACTTTCTATAATTCCTAATATAATACCACCAAACATCGCACCTGGTATACTACCGATGCCGCCCAATACTGCCGCAACAAATGCCTTAATTCCAGGAAGCGCTCCCATTGTTGGCTTTAATGTTTGATATTGGCATATGTAAAGGATTCCTGCAAGGGCAGCAAGTGCAGAGCCTATAGCAAATGTCATAGATATTGTTTTATTGACATTGATTCCTACAAGCTGTGCTGCACCTTTATCTTCTGATACAGCACGCATTGCTGTACCTGCTTTTGTTTTATTGACAAACAAGGTTAACCCCACCATAGATATTGTTGTTACAACTAATGTTACAATTGTAATACCTGAAATATTTAAACTACCTAATTTTACAGACTGAATATTGATAACAGAATTAAATGGGATTGGTGTTGCCTTAAATATCAAAAGAGAAACACTCTGTAAAAAATAACTTACACCTATTGCTGTAATCAAAACGGCAAGTGGTGGCGCATTTCTCAATGGTTTATACGCAATTTTTTCTAATGCTACACCTGCTACAGAACAAACAACAACTGTTAACA
>CAMXTM010000224.1 GCA_947246775.1 uncultured Clostridium sp.
TTGCAGATGCAGTTATCGTTTGTATGATGAAATTCTGTGTCCCAGAAGCATGGGATTACCCAGTATACTACAGACAATTTGAAGAAAAATGCTTTAAGAGCCTCATGATTGAAGTTGACCAAGAAGCTACTGCATTTGAACAAGTAAGAACAAGAGTACAGAGCTTTGTAGAAAATATGTAATTTAAATGATTTCTATGCTGAGGGGCAGCTCTAAGAGTTGTCCCTTAGTCAAATTATAGTATTATGTAAAATAGTGCTGTAAAAAATAAAAATATAGGAGGATTTTCTGGCTATGAGAAAAGTAAAAATTATCACCGCAGCAGAAGCAGCAAATTTGATTGAAGATGGCGATACCCTTACCACGAGTGGATTTGTCGGCAGTTCTATTCCAGAAGCATTGAATAAAGCGGTTGAAAAAAGATTTTTAGAAACAGGACACCCACAAAATATTACATATATTTATGCAGGTTCTCAAGGAAATAGAGATGGCTGTGGCGGTGAACGTTATGCACATAAAGGTCTTTTAAAAAGATATATTGCTGGACATTGGGCAACTGTTCCTGCATTGGGCAAAATGGCTATGAATAACGAAATGGAAGCATATAATGTTTCTCAAGGTGCATTAGTACAGTTATTTAGAGAAATTGCAGGACATAGACCTGGTATCTTGACAAAAATTGGTATGGGAACATTTATTGACCCAAGAAATGGTGGCGGTAAAGTAAACGATATTACAAAAGAAGATATTGTAAAATTAGTAAACTTTGAGGGAGAAGATTATCTTTTCTACCCATCATTCCCAATCAACGTAGCATTTATTAGAGGTACCTATGCTGATGAAAATGGTAATATTACATTAGAAAAAGAGGTTGCTCCATTGGAAGCTACTTCTGTTGCACAAGCTACAAAAAATTCCGAAGGAAAAGGCATTGTAGTTGTTCAAGTAGAAAGAGTTGTAAAATCTGGAACATTAGACCCACGTATGGTAAGAATACCTGGCATTTATGTTGACTATGTAGTTGTAGCAGACCCAGCAGACCATGAACAATCAATTGGCTGCGAATATGACCCAACACTTTCTGGCGAAAAGAAAGCACCAGATGTTGCACCTGCTCCATTGCCATTAAGTGCAAAGAAAATCATTGGTAGACGTGGTGTTTTGGAATTAGAAAAAGATGTAGTTGTAAACTTGGGCGTTGGCGCTCCTGAATATGTTGCATCTGTAGCAAGTGAAGAGGGCATTGGCGACTATATGACATTGACAGCAGAAAGTGGCGCAATTGGCGGTGTTCCACAAGGTGGACCACAATTTGGCTCTACAAGAAATGCAGACGCTTTGATTGAGCATGCTTATCAGTTTGATTTCTATGATGGTGGCGGATTAGATTGTGCATATTTAGGTCTTGCTGAATGTGATGAAAAAGGTAATATTAACGTTTCCAGATTTGGTCCTAAGATTGCAGGTTGTGGTGGTTTTATCAATATCACACAAAATTCACCAAAAGTATTTTTCTGCGGAACATTTACAGCAGGCGGCTTAAAAGTAAAAGTAGTAGATGGTAAAGTAGTAATTGAGCAAGAAGGAAAACAGAAAAAATTCATTAAACAAGTTGGTCAAGTAACATTTAATGGAGATATTGCTTTAAAGAATGGTCAAAAAGTAATGTATATTACAGAGAGATGTGTATTTGAATTAAAAGCAGATGGATTGCATTTAACAGAAATTGCACCTGGCATTGATTTACAAACACAAATTCTTGACCAGATGGAATTTAAACCAATTATTGAGGGCGAACCAAAATTAATGGACGCACGTTTGTTTGCAGATGCTCTTATGGGATTAAAAGAAGATTAAAATAGTAAAAAAGGGGCAGTGTAAATAACTGCTCCTTTTTGTCTATATTTACACACTAAGGAGGAAAAAAATATGAGAACTTTCAAATCAAGTGATGATGAAAAGCATTTATATTTTATGATAGAGAGTTTAGAGGGAGAAGAAATTTTTTTAGAAGTAGCAAATAAATTGCACGCAGAGCAAGACATTGCGTTGCTTGATAGAGAAAGAACAATTTATGTGCTTGCGCAAAAAGGTATTTGGAAAGAGCAAGAATTTGAATTAACTTATGATATGGATTTTGGCAATACATCACTTTATAGTGAAAGTGCAGAGTGTTTGAAACATTTGGAAGAAATATTAAATGATGAATAAAATAAGAGAATAGAGAAAAATATATTTTTCTTAGAGAATAGATTTTGTTTTGATGATTTGTAGACAAAAGCCTCCGTTTTTCAATGGGGGCTTTTTTAACAAAGTAAATTATATTTATTTTACTGAAATATTGCAAAGTGCTTTTCGGCGTGGTATACTAAAAAATGTAGAAAAAATATAAAATATTGTGCAAACTGTACTATATCAGCAAATATTTTTCTGGAATTTACTATTGTAACAGATAAGAAAAGGAGCGAAAATTTATGGAATTTGTAAAAAGAACATGGGCAGAAATTGATTTAGATGCATTGGACTATAATATTAAAAATATAAAGGCTTCTTTAAAAGGTGAGCATAGGCTGATGGGAATTGTAAAAGCAGATGCTTATGGACATGGTGATGGCATTGTTGCAAAAAGATTAGCACAAAATGGCTTTAATTGGTTTGGCGTTTCCAATATAGAGGAGGGCATTAGCTTGCGTCGTCAAAATATTACACAACCAATCTTGATATTAGGCTATACACCTGTAGAATGTGCTAAAATGTTGAGCGATGAAAAAATAACACAGGCAATTATATCATTGGAATTTGCGAAAGCACTCAATACTGAGGCTGAAAAAGCGGGCGTTGTAGTAGATGGTCATATCAAATTAGATACAGGTATGACAAGAGTGGGCTTCCAGTGTGATGAGCATAATTTTGAACATTCTTTGAATGAAATTACAGAATTATTTTCATTAAAAAATATTCATGTGACAGGAACATTTACCCATCATGCAGTAGCAGATACTTATAGTGGAGACTGCCCAGAATTTACAGAAATGCAGTTTGGACGTTTCCAGAAAATGATAAAGGCTTGCCAAGAAAAAGGCTTTGATATGGGAATTTGCCATTGTGCAAATAGTGCTACAACAATTAGTTATCCAGAAAAACAGCTTGATATGGTACGTTCTGGTATTATTACATATGGTATGCTTCCTTCTGACGAATGTGAGGGTAGAATTGATTTAAAACCACTTATGACACTTAAGACATCTATTGCGTTAGTAAAAAAGGTAGAAGCTGGCGCACAAATTAGCTATGGTAGAACTTATACAGCAGACAAAGAAAGATTGATTGCAACAGTACCAATTGGTTATGCAGATGGCTATAATAGAAATCTTTCTAATAGAGCATATATGCTTGTGCATGGCAAAAAAGCACCTATTGTGGGACGTGTTTGTATGGATCAAACAATGATAGATGTAACTGATATTCCTGATGTAAAAATGGGCGATGAAGTAGTTGTATTTGGGAAACAAGAAGACGCTGTGTTGCCTATAGAAGAATTAGCAAATATGTTGGGTACAATTAACTATGAATTACCATGTGTGATTACAAAAAGAGTGCCTAGAGTGTACTATGATGGTGGCAAATTGGTAGGCGTTGTCAATCATGTTATGCATAGATATGAATAAAATAAAAAGATGAAAGCGAACAAAAAGAGATTAAAAAAACGGAAAATGCAGCAAAAATGGTATGAATTAGGTAGCTATTTGAATGAAAAATGTCAAAAATGTGGTCAAAAAATCTTATTTATGTATCAATATGATGCACATTGCTGTATTTTATGTAATGAATGGCTTGATAGTGTTTGCGATGACCCAAATTGTTCGTTTTGTAGTCAAAGACCGCAAACGCCATATGAAGCATATTACAAAATAGAGATACCATTTGACAGAAAAAGTTGGAGACAGGAAAAGTATGGGCATAAAACAAATGGCACAAAAAGACATAAAAAGAAAAAGGAATTGTTAACAGACATTTTAGAAAAAAGATTGATTTTGTTATAATATCATAAAAAAATCCGCTTACGACAATAAAGTAAGCGGATTTTTATCATTTTAGTCAGTATAATATTTATCCCATTTGAAATTTTCAATGGCAATTTTTGTTTCGGCAGTTTCGTTCCACTTCACACAAAATCCTACAGATTTTAGCT
>CAMXTM010000225.1 GCA_947246775.1 uncultured Clostridium sp.
TTCCAGCTATAAATGGCATAATCGTACCTTTCGATACTTAGTATCAAAAAGATAGCTTGCTTAAGTGCTGCTATCCCGTCCGTAAAGCCCTTAATTTCCTCATTCTTGAAGTCGACTTTGTAGGTCTTGGTTGCCTGCGTCTTGATTGTAATGCCGCTGTTGAGCAAATTTCCATTTTGTGGTAACATCTTTTCGCCCCCTTTATTCCAACTGTATCACTTGTCCTACTGCAATCTGATTTGGTGTGGCAATGCCATTTTTTTGTGCAATTTCTCTATATTTTGAGCCATCACCCAACTCTTTTTGACATATATTCCACAAAGTATCGCCGCTTTTTACGGTATAGCTTTTTGTAGTCTGTTTTGAAGTAGTATCCCGTTGTTGTGTAACGGTCGCCGTCTCCCCATTTTCATCAAACTGAATTTTGCCTGTTGCCGTGCCATAACTGCGATACTGTTTGAGCGACAATTCTACTCCACAATCTATGCCATATTCTTCGGCGTCCTCTTTAATCGTATATTCTTCTAATGTATAGTAATTGGTGACGTTTTCCGATGTACTACCCTTATAAACTACCTGCCCATTTTGGTCTGTACGAATCACAAAAAACAAAAATGGCTGTTTTGATAGTTTTAATTTTTCAAACAAATCCAAGTAATATTGAGCGCCCTGAAAGCTGCTTGTATACTTGCAAAACGGGTAATCGCTGTTGGGCAAAAGTGCCGTAAACGACACCTCTGTTAGCCCAGCGGATTTTATAATATTGATTTCTTCACCATTCAATAGGGACAATGTGGTATTTTGATTGTTAATTTTGGTTTCCATAGATTCTGGCGCAACAGGCAACATCACGCCATCTAAAAAAAATTGATACATTAAATATGCACTCCCTCCGCTGAATGTTGGACAATTTGCGCCATTTCATCAATTTTTCTATCAAAAAAGCCGTCTAAATCCATTTCAGACTGAATTGTGTTGTTATTTACCATTTCTATTTTGACTTGTGGCATAACGTATTTGTCGCCATATTTGATGTTTGCCATTGTCCGCAAAAACTTCAAATCCTCTTTGTCCATTTCCAAATCGTCCGCAATATCCTTTGTGTTTTGTGACACATTTTGCAGATTTTTTAGAATATCTCCTAGCATATCATTGGTGCTTTTTATGCCAGCAAAAGGGTCAAAGCCCTCCATAAATTCCTCTATGCCATCGGCAAAGCCTGCTACTTTTGTATAAAAATTTGTTGATGTCTCATTGACGCTTTTGTACTCCATTTTAGGCAAATAATCCTCAAGCCCTGCTTCCGTTTTTATTTTTTGTGACATTCTTTGCGCATTTTGTCTATGTCTACTTAGCCAGTCGTCCGCCTTATCTAATCCCTCCGTCACAATAGGGATTTTAGGTACATGGTCTGTGATACTTTTTAAGCCTTGCACAATCGTCTGCAAACAGCCCATGGCATTGTCAACCAAGTCAAAAAAGAAAGATTTTATCGCTGCGACCTTATCTTTTGAAAAGTTATGTACAAAATTTATGACATTTGCAACACTATTCCATACCCAAGTGAAAACATTGTGGACAACAGCATACAGCCCGCCAAACACGCCCGCAATAATTCCCGTTGCGGAAATGCTTTTATTTTTGACCTTATTGATAGCGTCCACAAGCTTATAAAACAAAAGAACCAACGCCGCAACCGCTGCAATCACAAGGGTTACAGGGTTCATCGCCATCGCAAGATTGAGCGCCCATTGTGCCGCCGTGACGACTCCAATTGCCACCGCAATGCTCGTCAAAATTGGCTTGACCGCTTCCCAATTCTCCACAACAAAGTTGAAACCATTGACGACGCTATCAAACAAAAAAGAGACTACCGCACCTGCCGCTGAAAAGGCTGCTACGATGTCCCTTGCAAACACTTGAAATTTGTCACTATTCACAACATTTTTGAGTTTTTCTATGGTTGCCGTCACTCTATCGGCGATGTACTGAAATGCGGCTCCCCAGTAGTACGCAATCTGATTCGCATTTTGGTTGTTAAATAGCCCGTTAATCCCCTGCAAAACGGGCGTAAATGCCTTGAGCGCAAGGGTTTTGATGTTGTTAAATGCTCTACTTATCGTAGTAGGCATACTGTTAAATTTTTCGTTTGTTTCTTCTGCCATACTCAACATTGCATTTTTGACCACATCAGCCGTAACCTTGCCGTCCTCCGCATAACTTTTAATGCTGCCCTCTGCCCAACCCATGTATTTTTCGATGTTTCGAGCGATTCCTGGCGCACCATCAAGGATAGAATTGAGTTCTTCACCCCGCAGCGCTCCCGCTGCCATAGCTTGTGACAATTGTACCATTGCGTTCGCCTGCTCTGTCGCTGACGCACCACCTAGTACAAAGGTCTTGTTGATTTGCTCCATAAAGGCGATGAGTTCGTCGTTGTTTTGGAACGCTGCGCCTGCATTTGAACCCATTTTCGCGATTGCTTCCGCCGTATCAATGTAGCTTGCGCCGCTCTCAAACGCCGATTTCATAATGCTGTCAGACAGTTCTTGTGTCGTACGTAAGCCGTCGTTCATCAAGTTAAGTCGGGCAATCACTGACGTCATGTGGTCTGACATTTCCCCTACAAAACTGATACCCTGTAGCGATAAATACGCTCCAGCAATCCCTTTCATCGTACCCAGTAGTCCGCTTGCACTACTATTTGCACCTGCTAGTTCGTGCCGCAAATTGCCTACGGCTCGCACGGCATTTCGGATAGGCGTTGTCATGACATTCAACACTTGATTGACCCTTTGTTGCACACTACGAACTTGTTCCCATCTCCTTGCAATAGGCGCAACTGTTGCTGATATTCTTTGTGTAATTGCTTGCAATCTTTCATGCCTTTGTATGACGTTTTGCACTGCATTTCCTATCCAGCGAAAAGCGCTACGCCCTCCATTTGCAACACTCTGCCAAGCCCTATCTAGCAAACCTAAACTGCGCTGTTGCCTTTGTGTGCTATCCTCCGTTCTAGCAAAAGATTGCTGCATAATTTGTGACATATTTGTGATTTCTGCGGTTTGTTGCTGCATTGCCTGCACCATGCCCTGTATCGCCTGTTCCGTGCTGGTTGCCGCACTCGTCATAGCAGTTTGCTGTTGCTGAATCATCTGTAGCGTTTCGCTCACAACTCGCCCCGCATTGCCTGCACTATCGCTTACTTCGTCAAAAAGTCTAGGCACTCTCGCACCATTTCTCGCAACGCCCGTAAAACTTTCTTCCATCTCTGCAAGATTGGCTTCAGCGCTGCGGATTTCCGCCCGTGCTGCCGCCAAAGCCCTTGTGTCCACACTGTTGCCCGATACCCGCTGCATTTGTTCAAAGTGGCTGATTGTGGTGTTTAGGGCGTTCGTAATGTTTTGTAGAGTGGGCGTCATGTGGTTAAAAAGCTGTACCGTCGTTTGTATTGTACCCATTTGTTACACCTCCCTTTTTTGCATAAAAAAAGAACAGTTTTACGACTTGTTCAGGTCTAAAACAGATTAACTTTTTGTAGAAGTTACCTCTTTTTCTTCATTTTCTTTTATTTTTCGTTTTAAAAATTCTGGTATTTCAAGTTCAAAGCTAACTCTTTTTCTTGGTTTAGTTGGTTTTACAGGCTTTCTATTTTCCAAGCTACCCTCTCTTATGGCACTACAAATCATTCCTAAACATTCTACATAACCAGCAAGTTCCTCTTTATCTTCTTCAGGTTCATCTGACTTAAAAAAATCATCTATATCTTTTTCTAATTGTAATATTTCTTCATTTGTTAAATCTTGCATATAAAATAAATGATTGTATAAATCTTCTGCTCTTGACATTATTTCATACCTCCTTTTAAATTTTCTACAAATGCCATCATTTCGGTATAATCTTCTATAGAAACATCCATTTGTTTTAAAGAATTGTCTACTTTATCTCTTAACCAATCATATCTCTCAGGCAAAGGAACATTAAATAATTCTTTTGCAAATGCTAAATCTGTACCATAACTAAAACCCCTGTTAATATGCTTTAATATATTTGTCCAATTAGCATAGCCTTTTATGCTTTTTATATTTTTTTCTTTGCAAATTTGTTGTTTTAAAAACTCAACAGAGGCTTCTTCTATTTTTGCATTTTTTTCAAAAACTGTTTCATCATAGTGGCTAGAAGAACAAGAATG
>CAMXTM010000226.1 GCA_947246775.1 uncultured Clostridium sp.
AGAAGTTACTTTACATTACAAGGTACAAAAACTATTTTATACTTTCTTTATTCGCTGTAGTTGCTGTTGTAATTGCTGTTTTTATTGCAGTTTTTATCTGTTTTGTTTGTTTTGCTTGTTCTTTTGCTTGTATCAATGCTGTATTCCTGCGCAAACTCTGTTCTGTTCATACCTTTTTGTGTATTCTTTTCTGCATTTTTATTTGTGTTCTTATCCATTTTTTCTGTTCCTCCTTCAAAAAAATAAATCATAAAAAATAATTTATGCAATGCGCAAACGCTCTTTGCACTATTAATATGACCCGTTTTTTTGTTTTTATTCTCCCAGAAAAAAAAATTTTATTTTTTTATCAAATACCTCTTTTTATATTTTCGATTACAATATTTTAATATCCTATGATACACCATTACATTATATCCGCTGCCTACCACTCCAACTACAGGCAAGCCTTGCACAAACTTTGCTACCAGCATCGCATTAGACAATGTCTTTGATGTCTCTTTTACTTCTTCTTCAAAATCATACGGTACTGCAATTCCTTTTTGAATACTTTCTCCTGTTTTTTCTACCAAGTTATCTACTTCCGCTTTTTGACTTTCTTCTACCATAGCTGCACGAATCAATCGTAATATATACACTCTTTCTCTTTTGTCGCTATAGTCAAACCCATACTGCAATGCTGTCTGATAAACGCCTTTTAATATCATTCCCAAAAATATTGGAATATCTGGCAACCCAATGCCCAAAATACCAAGTCCCGCTCCCTCTACTGCTGTTACAGCCATATTGATGCCATTACATTTATTCGCATTTCTCTCTAATTTATAAAACTGTCTTCTTTTTTTCTTTTCCTCAAAACGTTTATCCAAAAATTGATGCTCCCACATTATTTTTTCTTTATCATACGTCTTTTCAATCACATCTGTCCCTTTTTCAAATATTACCAAAAATGCCCTATAAAATGCATTTTCTATGGTTTCCCTCAATTTTAAAGGGATTTTTTGCTCTACTGCTTCAGACAACTCTTTTGTCTTTTTCTGCAATGCATTTTCTTTTTTTTGCTCTAAATATTTCTTTTCCTGCTTTTCTACTTTTTCCAGTTGCTTTTTTACTACATCACTCATACTTTATCGCTCCCATACCTCATTTTAAAAAAAGATACTGAACAACACCTCTTTCAGTATCTTTTCTATCTTCAATTATTTATTTTTTGGCAACACTTTTGTCAAGTCTGTCTTTCCGATATTATCTTTCATAGCAGTATCCGCTTGCACATTTTGCAACTTATAATAGTCCATAACGCCCATATTTCCACTTCTTAATGCTTCCGCCAATGCCATAGGCACTTCTGCTTCCGCTTCAATTACTTTTGCTTTCATTTTTTCTACTTCTGCTTTCATCTCTTCCGCTTTTGCTACCGCTGCTGCACGTCTTTCTTCTGCTTTTGCTTGCGCAATTTGTTTATCTGCTTCCGCTTGTTGTATCTGCAAATTTGCTCCAATATTTCTTCCAATATCTACATCTGCAATATCAATAGACAATATCTCAAATGCTGTACCATTATCCAATCCTTTATCCAATACCGTTCTTGAAATCAAATCTGGATTTTCTAACACGCTCTTATGATGCTGGGAAGAACCTACTGTCGTAACAATACCTTCGCCAACTCTCGCTATAATCGTTTCTTCTCCTGCTCCACCAACTAATCTACCTAGATTTGCTCTTACGGTTACCTTTGCAATTACTTTTACTTCTATACCATCTATTGCAACGGCTGAAATCCATGGTGTTTCAATAATCTTTGGTGTAACACTCATTTTTACTGCCTCAAAAACATTCCTACCTGCCAAGTCAATCGCTGCTGCTCTCTCAAATGACAAATCTAAATTTGCCCTATGTGCCGCAATCAAAGCATCTACTACATTATCGACATGACCGCCAGAAAGCAAATGACTTTCCAACTGATTCGCATTGACGTCCATACCTGCCTTTTGTGCTTTAATCAACGGTCTAATAATTCTAGCTGCGCTGACCCTCCTCATTCTCATACCAATCAAAGACGCAATACTTACTTTAACGCCTGCGGAAATTGCCGAAATCCAAAGCCCTACAGGCACAAAACTTAAAAAGATACCTATGACAACAATAATTGCAAATATCGTTACGACTACTCCAACTCCAAAAAAATCAAACAGCATATCAAAACCTCCTTTTTTTCATTTTACAATGCAATTTCTTTTACAATAACTGTCTTTCCTTTTACGTCTACTATCTCAACTGATTTATTTTTTTCAATATATCCCCCCTCTGAACGCACATCTATCTGTTTTCCCTCTATTTCTATTTTTCCATAGGGCTGTATTGTGGTTACTGTAATACCTTTTTTGCCCTCCATTCCTTGCAATACACTTTCATCAAAATCTTTGGTATTTAAAACTTCTTTTAAAACAAATTTATCATATACCTTTTTTGTTTTTAAAATACGCACAAATGCAACTGACAATATCAAAAATGCAACAACCATTATCAGAAATACTTCAAAACCATATTTCATACCTGCCATTACCATAGAGCCAATTGTGATAACACCGCCAGCAATACCAAATATTCCAAATCCTGGTATTAGTGCCTCCGCTGCCAAAAGTATCAGCCCTATTATGCCCGTTACTACAATCCAAAATAACATACGCACACTCTCCTTTCTACAATACACATTACACAGTTGTGCTATTCTATTATTCGTCTTCTTTTAAAATTCCTTTCGCAAAATCTTTTGCAAAATATGTAATAATCATATCTGCTCCTGCTCTCTTGATTGACAAAAGGCTTTCCATTGCTACCTTTTTGCCATCTATCCAATTCATTTGTTCTGCCGCTTTTATCATAGCATATTCACCACTTACTTGATATGCACAAACAGGCACATTCACTTGCTGCTTTACCTGCCACAAGATATCCAAATAAGGCAAGGCTGGTTTAACTATCACAATATCCGCCCCCTCTACAATATCTTTTTCTACTTCCTTGAGCGCTTCTTTTCGATTTGCTGGGTCCATTTGATAGCTTTTTCGATTGCCAAACTGTGGTGCTGAATTTGCTGCTTCTCGAAATGGCCCATAAAATGCAGAACAATATTTTGCACTATATGCCATAATTGCAACTTCTCCACAGCCATTTTTATCCAATTCTTTTCTAATATATGCAACTCTATTGTCCATCATATCTGATGGCGCAACACAATCTGCTCCCGCTTTTGCATAAGATACCGCCGCTTTTGCCAAAAGTGGCAAGGTTTTTTCATTATCTACCTCTGTACCACAAAGTACACCACAATGTCCATGATTTGTATACTCACAAAGGCAAACATCAGCAATAATATACATCTGTGGCACATTTTCCCTTAACGCTTGAATCGCTTTTTGTACAATATTTCCCTCGCAATACGCACTTGTACCAAATTCGTCCTTTTTCTCTGGAATCCCAAAAAGTAACACGCCTTGTATCCCTAGTTCAAAAAGCTCTTTTGCTTCTTCTACCAATTTATCAACAGAATATCTATAATTTTGAGGCATCGCACTGATTTCTTGTTTGATATTTTCTCCCTCTACCACAAACAATGGATATATCAAGTCTTTTAAGCTCACTCTTGTCTCTTTTACATAGTTCCTAATTGCTTTATTTTTTCTTAATCTTCTATAATCCATATTTCACACCTCTTATTAGTATACTACCACTTTTCTAGGATAATCTCAATTCATTTGCCTATTTTGTAAGTAATTTGTAAGTTTTTATCATTTTTTCTGCTAGTCCTTTTGCAGTAGAAATTTCTGCCCTTGCTGCTACCTTTCCGCCCATTTTTAAGATTGTCTGCTCTGTTGCTTCTCCTATTGCAAAAAGTTGACAATTTTTAACACTTTCCCCTACAATATCAAATAAATTTTTTGCCTGAGACGAACTAAAAAATCCTACTCCATCAAAAATACCCTTTTCAAACTCTTTTTTTATTTTGTCTGCTCCCTCTGTAACAATATGATTTTCATATGCTGTTACTCTTGTCATATCTATTCCTAATTCTTTTGCTTTTTGCTCTAGCACAGTGGAAGCAAGTTCCGATGCAGGAAATAATATTTTATCGCCCTTTTTTAAAAATTTTTCCATTTCTTCTGCGCCACTTTTACTATTGTAATATT
>CAMXTM010000227.1 GCA_947246775.1 uncultured Clostridium sp.
AGGGCAACATGGAAAATTGCATAATGCTTGTCAATATCGTCATAGAGCCAACTGCTAAATCTCCTCCATATTTTTGCAATGATGTGTTTAAACAAATCGTCAAAAGGCTTTCTGTAGATTGCATAATAAAGGGAGAAATTCCCAAAGCAAGGACAGACAAAAGTAATTTTTGTTCTATCACTAAATTTTGTTTTTTTATCAGCAAGGTAGAGCGGGAACTCGTTAAAAAACGAAGTACCCAAATGGCAGAAATACATTGCGATAGGATAGTAGCAAGCGCTGCTCCCTTGACGCCCATACCAAAATAAAAAATAAAAATGGGGTCTAAAATAATATTCAGAATTGCGCCTATCATGACCGTTGCCATACTGATTTTTGCAAAACCTTGCGAGGTAATAAAGGTGTTTAATCCCAATGAAATTTGCACAAAAATAGTACCACAAGCATAAATAGTCAAATAATCTGTGGCAAAAGGTAATGTATATTCACTTGCACCAAAAAAAACAAGTAATGTTTGTTGAAAATAAAGGATAAAAGCAGTCAATAATATTGCCGTAATAATCAGAGAAGTAAAGCAGTTTCCTAATATTTTTTCTGCTTTTTGATGATTGCTTTTTCCCATTTCGATTGCCGCAAGAGGAGCGCCACCCATACCAATCAGCCCACTAAAAGCAGAAATCAATGTAATAATGGGAAAGGTAATGCCAACACCAGTCAAAGCAGTTGAGCCAATTTCTGGTATATGCCCAATAAACATACGGTCAACCATATTATAAAGTACATTGATGATTTGTGCAGTAATGGACGGGAGCGCTAAACGAAATAAAAGTTTGCCTATGTTCCCTGTCGCAAGGATATTTTCCTGCTCCATACTGTTCCATCTCCTTTAAAAATAATCATTGTATCTATTATATAAAAGGGGAATATGCTTGTCAATGACTTCTATTCGGTGTATCTAAATACACGTTTTTTGCGAATAAAAGCCTCCTAATATACCATAATATCATTTAAGTAGATAAATTATTAAAAAAAAATAAAAAAATATGAAAAAAAGTGTTGACAATCTTGTTTTTATGAAATATAATAATTGTTGTCATTACGGGTCACTAGCTCAGTAGGTAGAGCACTGGACTTTTAATCCAGGTGTCTCGGGTTCGAACCCCGAGTGACTCAGGTCAAGCTATCATTGTTATGCAATGATAGCTTTTTTTGTGCTAAAAAGGAAAAAAGGGGCAAACGATATGAACACAATAGAAGAAAATTTAAAAATTGTATACAAAATGAGATTGATGTGTAAGGAAGATGATGACATAGAAGTATTTGACAAAGCATTATATGAGCTATCTCAGCAAGGAGATATGAGTATCATTAAGCCCTTATCTAATGTACTTACAGATGACCCAGAACAATCTACCCCCTCTATGATGGACGATATAACAGAAGTAATTTTTCATATAGCAGAAAAATATAATCAGTTAGAGGAGGGCATCTATATTTTTTTGTCAAATGGGCAACATTTGATAAAAGAAGCGCCATTTTGGTATGAAATATTTACGCATAAAGCATTAGGTGAAAAAGAGCCTTATCTCGCTGCTGTAAAAAGATTGGATAATGCCAATTTTAATATTGCAATGCAAGTATTGCATGATGTAAAAGAAAATGATGGATTTCACAGTAGTGAAGCGGAATGGGTTATCCATCATATTAGTTCAAAATAGGAGTGAAAACATATGTGTGAGTTGCCTATAATACATTATCTATGTACTGCTTTAGAAAGTGGATATTATCGTATTGATGATTGTAGGGAATGGGCGGACAAAGTAATACTAAATTATAAAGTAGAGGATATTGCTATATGGGTATTTGATGTTGCTTTTGCGACAAGTGAACAGCAGTTTTATGCTGCTGTTTGGGAACAAAAATCACAGGAAGTTTTTTATGATAGTACATGGTATTGCAATGCAGATGTGATTGCAGGATATTATTATTTGTTGTATTGTGAAAATAAAATGACTGTTGTAGAGCTGATTGATAGATTAAGAGAGGAAGATGATAACGCTTGTGGAGGGAATTTATACGACAATACTATATTTCATGATACCATATTTTCTATAAAATATGATACTTACACTGATGAGAAACAAAAAGAAAAAATATACCAAAAAAGTTTTGAAAATATAAAAGAATTATTATTTTCTATGTCGCTGATAGCAACACAGCAGCAAAATAGGCTAAAATTGTATTGCGAATCCATATAATAGCACCATTCTTAAAAAAGGGCATATATTAGCAGTACCAATAGTAAAGCAGGTGAAATAGATGGACGAATACGATAACATGGAAAACATGGAAGGAATCGAAACCAGTGCTGATATGATTATGCCTTTGCCCTTAACAGAGGAACAAATCGCAAATTTAACAGACGAAAACTATACAACAGAAGTAACAGATGTTGATTTTGCTGAGCCACAAAGCGAAGACAGCAGAGCAAGAGGAATTTGGAACAGACCAAACGGTAACAGACCTAATATTACGATTATCCCTATTATACCAGGAGTAACATCATTTTCTTATATACGCTATTTGAATGCCAATCCCTCACAGGGCGCAGTAGATGTCTATATCAATGGCAGAAAAGTGGCATCTTATTTGAACTATAGAGCATTTACAGAATATATGAAAGCATTTCCAGGATATTATCGCATTGTGGTATTTAAGGCAGGAACAAGAAGAAATCCGATTAGCGTTTCTCAAATCAATGTCATAGCAAATAGAATTTATACCGCAGCTTTTATTGATACAGGCATGACAACTGAATGGCAACTCATTACCGATAATACAAGAGTGCTTAACCAAAATAGGGCGTTTGTAAGATTTATACAACTTAGTTATAGCGCACCACTTATGGATATTTATGTAGATAATAGACTTGTTTTGAGTGATTTAGATTTTCAAGAGGTGAGCCGTTATCTTTCCATAGCGCCAGGTAATCGAGATTTAAAACTAAAAGTTGCTACAACAAATAGAACTATTTTGCAAGACCCAAATATGTATTTGAGGGCTGGTAATTCCTATTCTGTTTATATTGTAGGAGATATGGCAAGTAGAATGGGATTACAAGTGCTGATTCCTTTGGAGGGAACAACATATTTATCTTTTTAAAAGAAAAAGACATTGAGAAAAAACCTCAATGTCTTTTTTCTATTTAAACAGATTAAGCAGAATATTTTTTGATATAGCATATTCCTAATGCAGTAGGACCAGCGTGCGCACCAATCGTAACGCCTACTTGAAAAGGAATGTCTAATACATCATAGGTAGTTGTTTGCTGTAATGTCTTTTTTAGTTTTTCTGCTTTTTCCATATTTGCGGCAGAAAGAACACAAAACTGATAATTTTGTGCTTCTGCACCAATTTCTTTTTCTGTCATATCTAGTAGTGTTTTTACTGCTTTTTTAAATCCTCGTACTTTTCCCGCAGGGCTTAGCTCACCATGAGCCATAACAATAATCGGTTTGATATTTAATATTGTACCAGCAAGGGCATTTGCTTTGCCAATACGTCCGCCTTTTTGCAGATAGTCCAGAGATTCTACCGTAAAATTGATTTTTGCAGTATCCCTTAAACGCTCTGCTTCAGAAATTACTTTTTCAAAGGGATAACCTGCACATTGCATTTGTGCCATTTCATAGAGTAAAAGCCCTTGACCGCCTGTTGCTTGGCGAGAGTCTATAATAGCAATGCGACGTTCGGTATAGTTTTCTAATAGTATATTTTTGGCATTGAAAGCACTTTGATAAGAACCACTAAATTGAGTACTCAAACAAATACAAATGACATCATAACCACTTTGTAAGGCAGGGGTAAAGGCATCTATATAGTCTTGTATAGAGGGTAAGGAAGTTTTTGGAAAAATGTTTTCGGAAACAATTTTATTGTAAAAATCTGCTGTTTTTAATTCTACTACTTCTTTGTAATAGGTTTCGTCACCAAAGGAAACAGAATAAGGTATAATTGAAATATTGTATTTTTGTTTATATTCATCAGGCAAGTCGCAAGAACTGTCCGAAAAAAGTTTATAATGACACATAAAATTCCTCCTGAAATGCTTTTAATAGTATTATTTTATAAGTAATCGTTGTGGCTGTCAATGTATTTGCATAAAAAGAAACAG
>CAMXTM010000228.1 GCA_947246775.1 uncultured Clostridium sp.
TCCAAAAACAAATTTAATGAATCTGGTTTTGTATTCTCTAGCATAAATCTCTTTATTGGTAAACTTGCTCTTTCTAATGCCTCTACTTGAGAAATTTCTTCATTCTTATACGGTACATATGCAGTTTCGTTTACTTCATCTACAACAGGTGTCATAATAAACAATGTCATAAATAATGCCAAACCAATTAACACAGAGTTTGGTGGCGTTCCCTGCAATCCTATCGCATTCCTCAAAAAAGAAAGCACAATGATGATTCTCGTGAATGCCGTTATCAACATCAATATAGACGGCAATAACGAAATTACTGTCAATATAAACAGTATCTCTAATGTTTGCACACTGTTTCCATTGACATTGATGAGTGCATCTGTCATGTTAAACACCTCTAAAAACTGTCAGCTATTATTTCTTCTTTCTTGTTTTCCATTTGTCAAACATCATAGTCTGAAATAATTTACTGCCGTTTTCTATATCATATTCCTTTTTCTCAAAAACAATATCTTCCTTAGATAGCTCCGCCAAACATACCATGTTCGTCGCAGTATTCCCTATTAGAAAATATCTCTCATTCACTTGTATAATATCAATAGAGCGGTCTGTTCCCACAACCGCTCTGTCCAGCAATTTTATGCCTTTTGCTCTACTATCTGTTTTGAAAGAGCTTCTCGCAACTAATTTACTAAACAAATAACTTAAATACAATATCACTAATATTACTACTACAAGAGTTGCTAACATTGGTAATGTTTGTGTTATAATGTTACTCAGTCCTCTCTTGTATTATCCAACAATAGATGTCACTGTCTTTAATACTCTATCTGGTTTGAATGGTTTTACGATAAAGTCCTTTGCTCCAGATTTGATTGCCTCAATAACCATTGCCTCTTGTCCCATAGCAGAACACATTACTACATTCGCATCTGCGTGTTTTCCTTTGATTGCTTTTAATGCTTCCAAGCCGTCCATGTTTGGCATTGTAATATCCATAATTACCAAATCTGGTTGTACTTCTTCATATTTCTCTACCGCTTGAACTCCATCTGCTGCTTCATACAAATCTGTATAACCATTTTTAGTTAATACATCTTTTACCATCATTCTCATAAAAGCAGCGTCATCAACTAACAATATCTTAGCCATTTTATCATACCTTTCTTCACTATAAGCATTTTTTGATTTCTTTTTTATTTTATATCATTTTATTCGTTTACATAACAAAAATTTCTTTTTCTTATGTAATAACCTTTATATTATATTACTTTCCAAGCCCTTTTATCAAGTCTTGTTTTTTAATAATTTCAGTAATCCTTATTCCAAAATTATCATTTACTACTACTACATCGCCTTTGGCAATACATTGACCATTTACATACAAGTCAACTTGCTCTCCGGCAAGTTTATCTAATACCACAAGCGAACCTTGTGATAACTCTAATATCTCTTTTACCAATTTTTTCGTTCTGCCAATCTCTACTGAAACTTCTAATGGTACTCCAAGAATCATATTCAGGTTTTCTTGTTGCTCTTCACCCATATTCTCTCTCGCCGCCTTTAAATTATCTATTGGCAAAGGCTGCACGTTGATTACTTTTGGTCCTGCCGCCATTTGCTGTTGATATGGTTGTGCCATCATCATTTGCTGCATCATCATCATTTGTTGCTGCATCATTTGCTGCATCATATCTGGCGTCATAGCCATTTGTGGTTGCTGCTGCATCTGTGGCTGTGGTGTTGGTTGTGGCTGAGATTGTGCTGATGAAGCACTTGGTGTATCACTACCACCCAACAATTTATTGATTTCATCTTGTGACATATTGCCACCACTACTTGCCGCTGGTGCTAGCTCTGGCTCACTTGCGCCGCCGCCCAACATTTTTTCGATTTCTTCCTGCGACATATTGCCACCACTACTTGCCGCTGGTGCTGGCTCTGGTTCTGGTTCACTTGATGCGCCACCTGCCAACATTTTCTCAATTTCTTCTTGTGACATATTACCACCACTACTTGCCGCTGGTGCTGGCTCTGGTTCTGGCTCATCATCATCTTCTTCTGTTTCATCTATTGGTACTCCAAATGCTGAAACTAATTTCTTCGCCAATTTTACAGGCATCATATTCATAAATTCACTTTCAACATAATCTTCAATTTTTAAATTGAAACTTATGACAACCATTCTCTCTCCTGAAGAAAAATGGGTTTGTTTAAATCCTTGTACGTCTTCAATCGGAAATGCCTCTGGTGTTGAAATATCTACTACCTCTCCCAAAAATTCGGAAAGCGCTGTAGCAGATGCTCCCATCATCATATTCATAACTTCACAAATAGCACTCAGATTTAACTCATTTAATTCAAATTCTTCATCAGCAATTTGCGTCATCATCAGTATTTCTACTATTGATTTTACGTCTTTCCTCTTTAAAAGCATTACATTTGTACCCTCTAATCCGGCTACATATGTAATCTTTACCCCAATTGCTGGTTCTAAACTTTCAAATCCAAATTCTTCGGCAGTGAGAACCTGTACTCTAGGTGTTGTTATATCAACTCTTTTACTTAGCATTGAAGACACTGCCGTTGCTGACGCTCCTAAACTTATATTCAGTATTTCACCTATGGCGTCTATCTCTAATGGACTAAAACGATTTGAACTCATTTCTTTTCTCGCTCCTTCAATAAATCATTTATTCTTCACATATTCCGCTGATTTTTACCGCCATGTTCTTATTTTGAACACCAAGTTTTCCCTTAAACCATGGTCGGTTTTCAATATAGAGATAGATTTCAGAATCTTTTGGTTTATTCAGATTGATAACATCCCCAACTTGTAAATTATAAATATCATATAAATTTACTTGAGCTTGACCTAGCTCTGCTTTTATTTCTAGTGTAGAGCTTTTAATGCAATCCATAATCTCTTCGGCTGTATCTTCAATGTTACCTTTCCTACCTATATTACTATTTCTATTTTCAATTAAATTAAATACAATACTTAAAATTGTTTCAGGAATACAAATATTCATTCTTCCTGTTACTTTGCCAACTGTAATATCCAGCACAATAATCGCTATTGTCGCGTCCATACTTACAGTCGTTTGCATCATATTAACATTTATTTCTATCTTTTGTATCTCAAATGACATATCGTCTAAATAGTTAAGCCAGCCATCTTTCATAATGCGTACAAAATGTGAAATAATATCTCGATACAAAGCCAATTCTAAATCCGTATATTTATAATCAAGAGAAATATTAGCTGGCTCATCTCCCGAAGCGCCTAACATTCTATCAATCATCAGCAGCATAACTTCTGCATTCGTAAATATAACGGTTGGTGCTTGTTCTATCTCCTCTGCCCCATTTGGTAAATGGATGTCTACCAATGTCAATATATCATTCTCCATCAAAGCATTACTAAATTCATAATACTTCTGCTCCTCTACACTGACAATTTCGACTTGACTATTCATACGAAGTAAACCATTTATCCTTGCATTTAACAATCTAGCATAATTTTCATAAATGTTACTTAATATCTTAATTTTATCTTTCGTAAATTTTTTGGGACTATAAAAGTCATATTTTCTATATTTCTTTTCTGGGGTTTCTTCTTTCTTTTCTTCTTCAAAGCCTCCATTTGCCATAGAACTTAATAGCGCATCTATTTGACTTTGAGATAAAGCTTCTGCCATTTACCTTCCCCCCTTCCTTTTTTTGTTTATTTCATAAAATAAATGATTTTTTTTATTGTGTATTTTGTGCAGCCTCTTGATGATTCTCTAATATGGTTTCTACTTTTATGCTTTCTGACTCTGCATAGTATTCTTCCAAACTTCTCTCTACATCATCTGTCTTTGTAATCAATATTTCAACACGTCTATTTCTTGCTCTTTCTGCTGCTGTGTCAAATTTACTGATTGGTCTAAACTGACCATACCCTGATGCTACCAACTTTGTTGGGTCAATAAAGTTCTTTTGTTGCAAATACAACAACACTTCTGTTGCCCTATTTGATGATAAAAATCTATCACTGACTGGCTCATTTGGTACATTTGGACTTGCCTGAGATGTATGCCCCAAAACAGAAATCTCTTTAATATTATCCGTAACATTATTTAAT
>CAMXTM010000229.1 GCA_947246775.1 uncultured Clostridium sp.
AATAAAGCATTGATGAAAGCGCAAAGGTTGCGTACGATGAGTAAATTGGACTTAGCTGATATATTAACTAGTTTGGGTAGTTCGTATGATGGACAAGGAAATTATAAAAAAGCGGAAAAGGTATTAAAAAGGTCATTAGAAATTTTAAAATTGGAAAGAGGAGAAGAAAGCCACTATTATATGATGAACCTTGTGCGTTTGGCGACGGTGTGTGAAAAGGCTGGAATTTTAGATGAAGCGGTCAAGTATTGTGAAAAAGCGATGAAAATTAGAAAAAAGATTGTAACAGAAAGCCATTTAGAGCGTATAACAAACTTGAATACATTGGCAGCATTGTATGCGAAAAATGATGATTTTGAGCATGCGTTGGAAGTACACCAGCATGTGCAGTCTATTATCAAAAACATATTGGGAGAGCGTCATACATTTTATGCAGAGACATTAAATCATATTGCTTTGGACTATTGTGGTTTAGAGAACTATGAAAAAGCATTGCAGTTAAATGATATTGCTTTAGAGTTAAAAAAGCAGCTTATGGGGGAAAAGCATGGGCAATATGTCATTAGTCTTTTGAGTAAAGGATTGATACTGGATAAAAAAGGGGATTATGATGCCTCTTTGGAATGTTATCAAAAGGCATTAAATATGAGAAATGAATTGTGTCAAGAAAAGAGCCTTGCCTGTGCGGACGCCATGCTTGCCATTGCGAAAGTGTATATGCATAAAAAAGATTTTAAAAAAGCGGAACAATATTTGTTGCAAAGTAAAGATATGCGTCAAGAGCTTCAAGAGATGGAAGATAGCACTTATATTTTAAATTTGGAAATGCTGTGTGACCTGTGTTATGATGAAGAAAATGTAGAAAAAGGGATTGCTTTTTGTAAAGAAGCAATCGAATTGCAGGGAGAAATGTATGGAGAAAACCACCCTCTTTATGCAAGAGTGCTGGAGCATTTGGGTAAACTCTATGCAGCAACAGGACAAACAGAGAATGCTTTGAAAGTGTTTCAGCAGGTAGCAGCGATAGAAGAAGATATGCTTGGAGAAGAAAATCCTAGATATCGTGATACTTTAGAGAAATTAGCGAAAGTAGCCTATGAGGGTGATTATTATGATTTGTCTATGAAATATTGGGAAAAGCTGTATAATATGAATTTTGAAGAAACGCCCGAAAAGAAATTTGCGTCAGCGAAAATAGAGTTGTGGTTGGCAAATTGCGCATTGCAATTAAGAAATCATTCCAAAGCGAAAGCATACTATGAAAAAGCGATAGAAAAGAAAGAAAAATGTGGTGTAGAGGCAGATGAAGAATGGGGCATTATGATAAAGAACTTTCTTTTGAGCTTAGCGAGACAAAATGATGAAAGAATACAAAAACAGACGAAAAAGCAAGTAGAGGAAAAAAAGAAAAGAGTAACAGTAAAGAATGGCTTTGAGCAGCAAGAAAAGAATTTGTTAAGTCGCTATGATGAAAGAGTAGAAAAATATGGAGAAGATGATGTACAGGCATTGCGTTGCTGTATTGACCTAGGAGATTTTTATGCAGAGACGGGTAACTATGAAAAAGCGTTTGAGTGGCTGGAGGAAGCGGAAAAACGGGGACAGAATGAAATTTATGCAGAATCTCTTCGGAAAATAGGCATTTTGTATCTTTTAGGTAGGAACTACGAAAAAGCGTTTGAGAAATTTGGAAATGCGATAAAATACCAGCAAGAGTATGGTTCTGTAGAGGGAGAAGAATATTGTATTTTAATGGGACTGATGGGTGACTTTTACTTTGCACAAAAAGAGCTAGAAAAATCACTGTCTTATTATGAAATATGGCATAAATTATTTCAAGGGAAAATATTTAAAAATCAGTTATATTTGGAGAGAGTCCAAAGAATGGGTAATATGCTGGAAAGGTTAAAAAAAAAGACACAAGCCAGCATATATTATAAAGAAGCAGTAGAGTATATCAGACAACATCAAGGAAGTACGTTAGATTTGGCAAAGGCATTATTAAAATTGGGAGAACTTTTGTTAAAAATAGATAAAAATAGCGAAGAGGGAAAAAAGAGTATAGAAGAAGCGATTGCTATTTTTGGGAAAGAGAGAGGAAAAGATAGTAAAGCATATGGTAAATTGATGAGTAAGTTGGGTGTTTTGTATGTTTCTATCAATAAAGTAGAAGAAGGGATTTCTTTTTTGGAGCAGTGCTATCAAATACAGTGTTCTTATGGACAGCAGGTAAAAATATTGAGTAATAAGGGCTATGATGTGTTGATAAAGCATTTTAAAGAAAATAAAGATAGCACAAAATATCAACTTATGAAAAAAGGAAAACCATTTTACTAAACTGAAAATGGACACCATATATCATAAAACTAGGGAGAGCTTAAAATGTCAAAATGGGATAAATTATTAAGGTGTATTTGTACATTATCAAAAGACCTCCGATTTGAAGAATTGCGTAAAGTATTAGAAAGCTATGGATATACAATGACTACTCCCAAAGGTGGAAGTAGTCATTGTACATTTAGAAAAGCAAAGTGTAATCCGATTACCATACCAAAACATGAACCAATCAAAAAAGTTTATGTAGCTATGGTAAAACAAATTGTAGAAAGTGAGGAAGAAAACCATGAGAACGCTGAATGACTATATGCAAATGTCTTATCGTATGGAAATTATAGAAGATAAACAAGAGGGTGGTTTTGTCATTTCTTTTCCCGAACTTCCTGGTTGTATTACTTGTGGAGAAACAATAGAAGCTGCTGTAGCAAATGCACAAGATGCAAAAAAGGCATGGCTAGAAGCAGCACTAGAACAGGGCATTGCAATACAACAAGCAGATACTTTACAAGAATATTCAGGACAATTTGAATTGCGTATCCCTCATAGCTTGCACAAATCCCTTGCAGAACATTCTAAAAAAGAGGGTATTAGTATGAATCAATATTGTTTGTATTTGCTTTCTCGCAATGATACTTTGCATAGGAAATAATAAAAAATATTCAATGAGATTGTATAAAAACTATTGACAGAAAAGCTTGCTTGTGATACCATAACGGAGTATGTTCAGCCGCACGGAGAGGTTATAAATTCCATAGGAAACCATATTCGGCGAGTATAGTGGTGAGGAGGTGTACAAAAGATGTACGCAATTATTGAAACTGGTGGAAAACAGTATAAAGTAGCAGAAGGCGATGTTATTAAAGTAGAAAAACTTGCTGTTGAAGCAGGACAAGACTATGATTTTGACAAAGTGCTTGTTGTTGCAAAAGATAGTGATGTAACAGTAGGTGCGCCTTACGTTTCTGGTGCAAAAGTGTCTGCGTCTGTTTTAGGCGATGGCAAAGAGAAAAAAGTAGTAATTTACAAATATAAACCAAAAAAAGGCTTCCACAAGAAAAAAGGTCACAGACAACCTTTTACACAATTACAGATTAAATCTATTTCTCTGTAATCATGATAGAGGCAGTGATTTATTATAACAGAAAAAAAGAACTTTGCGGCTATTGTGTATCAGGTCATGCAGGTTTTGCCCAGTATGGCGAAGATATTGTTTGTGCAGCAGTATCCATCTTGACGATTAACACAGTAAATGCGATAGAGCAACTTACTACAACAACGATTGATTGCGATGCAGACGAAACGCAAGGTGGCTATTTAAAGGTGATTTTTTCTGATATACAAAAAGGGATAAAAGACCATGACGCAACGCTTTTGTTAAAAGCGATGGTGATGGGATTAGAAGATTTGTCAAAACAATATAAAAAATATATCCGATTAAAATATGAGGAGGTGTAACGAATATGTTAAGATGTAACCTTCAATTTTTCGCTCATAAAAAAGGTGTTGGTTCTACAAGAAACGGACGTGACTCTAAATCCAAAAGACTTGGAGCAAAACGTGCTGATGGTCAACTTGTAAGAGCAGGCAACATTTTGTATACACAAAGGGGAACAAAAATTCACCCAGGTATCAATGTAGGCAAAGGTGGAAATGATACACTTTTTGCATTGGTAGATGGTCGTGTAAGTTATGAAAGAAAAGGCAGAGATAAAAAACAAGTTTCTGTATATCCAGTAGAATTAGCAGTAGCTGAATAAGAATCAATAGGGGGGCTTC
>CAMXTM010000230.1 GCA_947246775.1 uncultured Clostridium sp.
TTTTTAAATATTTACTGAAATAGTTAAAAATATTAGACATAAAAAAAGAGCAGTACACAAACAGGTTCTGCTCTCTTTTTTTACAACTCTATATAATTTTGATAAAATGTGTCATCTATAATATCTCTTATTTTTTCCAATTCTATCGCATATTGATTATAGTATTTATTGTCAAGATATATCATCACTAATTTATTATCCCACAAATACCAGTCAAATAGGCGCTGCTCCCACAAAATTTCTACATCATCTTCTCCCTCTGTAAAAAATGCCCTTTTATTATTATTTTTTAAGATTTCTATAATTTCTTCCCTCATAAAAGAAGTGGACTCTAATACTTCTCTAAAAGGTGGTGCTTCTCTATCGTAGTAAGGTATTGGTGTAAATTGGTTTGTTTCCATCAGCGTCAACAGTGCATCAAAATCTGTAATCATTTCATTTAGTTGCAGCAGTCTATTTTCTACTAAGCTAACCGTTGTTCCTACTGCGCCATAATTGGCAGGTTGTCCCAGTGCAGAAATCACTTCTTCATACAACACACTGACTATTTTTTCATTTGCTGTCTGCACCCTATAGTATGTAGAAATTACTTTTGCCTCTCTTTTGCTTTCTCCTGCCGTTGCGGTAGATGCCGCATTTTGTTCTGCAAAAAAATTAGTTGAGCCTTCTCGTAATAGCACTGTTTTTAAAATATCATTGTTAATTCTGTCCATGATTTCATCTTGTGTTGCATCTTCTGGCAAAGCGCTGACTGTATCAAATTGAGGATAATATACTTCTGTTGTATTGCTCTCCTCTGTGCCTACTAAATAATGTCCTTTTTGAATATCGTATGACAAATTTTCTGTAGAAACAGGTTTACTTTCTGCTTCTGCAAAATAAGGCATATTCAAATTGTCTAACGGATTGTTATTCTCTATGGTACTACTTTCTTCTATGTCTGTTTGTTGCGTACTGCACCCTATCATAGCTATTGGCATCAATACACAAGCTGTAATACATAATACTTTTGTAATCGCTTTCATACTTATCCCTTTCTGTTCCCTAAATACGATATAATTCTGCCATAATATTTAATTTCTCATTAAATTCCCTCAATTTATCAACATCATCTTCCCCCCACAACTCTATAAATTCTTTATTGATTTTATTCATATCATCTAATTTTGCTATAAAATAAAGATTTTGTATATTTTCTAATATATTATTGACTAAATTTTGTTTGATTTCATTTAATTGCTGCACATTGATAATTTCTTCCCTTATAGTCGACATTTCATTATCTAAGTGAAATGCTGCCGCTGCACAATTTGTTAGTCTCTCTTGTATGGAATCTGGTATATTGCCACTGTACTTATAGCGTAAAGAGTGTTCCGTTGTTGCCCAAAAATTCATGGCAAGCGTTCTAATTTGTATTTCTGCCAACACTTCCCTATATCCAAAAGCTGTATTTAAAGGATATTTTATAATAATGTGGTAACTTTGGTAGCCACTAGGCTTTTTATTTTTTACATAGTCTTTTTCTTGTATAATTTGCATATCTCTGCCATTTCTCATTTTTATCATATCAATAACTTTATAAATATCTTCTACAAATTGACATAATATTCTAATTCCCGCAATATCTTCTATTTCTTGCTCCATTTTTTCATATGGTATTTGTTTTCTGGCTATTTTATCCATAATACTAGCTGCTTTTTTGACTCTACCTGTTACACTCTCAATTGGGCAATATACGCCTAAATTTCTACATTCTTTTTGTATACTCTGAAATTTTATAAGAAGCTCCTCTACTGTTTGCTGATAAGGATACAACAGTTCTTTCCAATTTATCACTTCCATACAAAACACCTCCATGACGAAAATTTATATTTTTATTTTTGTCGTCAGCATTATTTTACAACAAATTTTTTTAAAAGCCAATACTGAGCTTAAAAACAACCTTTTATTTCAGCCTACTAACCTCATCAATACACTAAAAATGAATGAGGGCAGCAGGAAAACCCACTGCCCTCATTCACTTTTATATAAAAAAGAAATGAAAAGCAATTGATATTGAAATTGTTTCTACCTATATCATACCAAATATATAAAAATCAGTCAATTCTATTGAAAAATAAGTTTGAAATTGTTAAAATTATGTTATGTAAAATGTGGCAGAATATTATAGCAATATCATAACAAAATATGGAAAAGAGATGAGCCTATTTATGAAACAATCTCTGTTACAAGATTTGCAAAAATTATATGATGAAGGAAAATATCAAGCAGTCATAGATGCTTTATTAGAAATAGAGCCAGAACAATGGGGATATGACTTAACTTGTCTTTTTGCGCGAGCGCTTAATGAAATAGGAGAATATGATGATGCAATAGGATACCTTTTAAAAGTAGCAAATCAAGGAAGAAAAGACTATATGTGGTATGTCAGAATAGGGTATACTTACTTTTTGCAAAACAAATATAGAGATGCTGTAGAGATGTTTGAAAAAGCATTAAAATTACAGCCTAATAATCAAGAAGTCATTCTTTTTGTTACTTTAGCAAGAAGTGCAGCAAAAAAAGAAAATATACATGATTATATCAAAAATATGATACAAGAATTAAAAATAATAGGGGAGCAGGCAGAAAATATTGATTTGATACAAGATGTCAAACAAATTATAAAAAATTTGCCCGAAGACAAAAATATATTAGATACTCACACCTTATTACGAGTACTCAAAGATGACAGTATTGCAGTACATATTGATGAAAATTTGCTGCAAAACTGGGAGGGCGCAAGAAATTGTTTTGCTACAAACCGCATTATTGTAGAGGGCAAAAAAATTGGTTTTATGTATCGAGATATCCCAAAAAAAGGAAAAGATGACAGTGGTTGGCGTTTTATAGCAGGAGATGAGAGTAGCGAATATATGGCAGATGAAAAAAATTTTGGGCTATATGATTTGAATTTACTTTGTAACTATGACCCAGACATTATCCCTTTTTTAAATGCAGAATATGGAAAATCCTATTATAGAGATGATAATGGTATTTTTAGAGAAGCAGAACCGCCTGATTTTGACTAACATTGTGCGGAGAAGTGTTTTTTCTCCGCTTTTATCACAACATTGGAGGTACGCATTGTGCAAAACATTGTTTCAGATGCGACAATAAAAAATTGGAATAAATTACAAACCAAAAACAGCAATAAATTGACTAGGCGTGCAAATAAACGTTTGTCACAAAAAAGTATTGTGCCACTAGAGTATTTTTATGATATTGGAAATAAAAATAAGATAGAAGCATTGTTGCATATCATTCAAAATAAAAAGGATACCATACAAGCTGTATTATTTTCTGTAGCAGTAAATTTGCTTCAAAAGGCTAATTTATATCAAAAAAGCCATGTACAAAAAGTGCTAGCAGAATACAACTGCAATATCATTGATGAAATTGTAACCTATCCTTTACCTGAGGAAGAACAAGATATATTGGGGCTGATTTATCAAATATTGCTTTTAGAGGGACAAAAAAATATGACAGGTTGCTATTATACACCTTATTATGTAACAAAAAATATGACAAAGCATTTTTGTTTTGACAATGGACAAACTTTTTTTGACCCTTGTTGTGGTAGTGGGGCATTTTTTTTATGTTTAGAAAAGGTAAAACCGCAGCAGTTGTATGGCATGGATAAAGACAAGATTGCTGTTATGATTGCAAAAGTCAATATGCTTTTAAAGTTTCATCATGATGAATTTGTGCCACAAATATATTGTGGAGATTATTTAAAAAAAAGCACTTTATCAAAATATGGTATATCAGATAAAAAATTCGACTATATTGTAACCAATCCCCCTTGGGGAGCAATTTCAGAACAGCTCAACGATATACCAGAAATTACATCAAAAGAAACATTTTCTTATTTTTTTGTGCGTTCCTTTGAATCTATAAAACAATGTGGTATCATTCGTTTTTTGTTTCCAGAATCTATTTTAAATGTAAAAGTGCATCAAGATATTAGAACATTTTTACTGCAAAATGGCTGTATTAAAGAAATTACAATATATCAGCAAATGTTTACGGGAGTTGCTACAAAATA
>CAMXTM010000231.1 GCA_947246775.1 uncultured Clostridium sp.
TTATTAGAGCCAGTAGGTAGAAGAACAATTTCTCTTTCATTGGATTTTTCGGAAAGGACTGTCCGTAACGAAACAGAAAAACTGCATATGCAACAGTTAATTGATGTTTCAAGAGAAGGAATGAGAGTAACCGAAGAAGGAAAGAAGATACTAACAAATATGGAGCCATTTGTAAAATCTATAGATGGTGTAACAGTGTTAGAAAAGAAACTAGCACATTTGTTAGAAATTAAGAAGGTTTATATAGCAGAGGTAGGCTGCAAAAGTAGTCAAAGTGTCAAAAAAGAATTGGGGCGCATTGCGGCTGATGTTGTATTGCACAATATCAATAAAGAAAGTAAAATTGCTTTAACAGGAGGGTCTACGCTTGCAGATATGGTAGAAGCAATGCCTTTTTCAAATAATAAAAAGGCACAGCTTGTTTTGCCAGCGAGGGGGAGTATCGGTGGCATATTGGAACAACAAGCAGATACACTAGCAGCGGGGCTGGCGGAAAAATTGGGAGCAAGTTACAAACTTTTGCAGTTGCCTGACCATATGAGTGAAAAAGCCTTCGATGAAATGAAACAAGAGCCATTTGTGCAGGAGACCATAAACGAAATTAGACAAGCCGATGTCTTAGTTTTAGGGATAGGAAATGCACTAGAAATGGCAAAAAAAAGGCAGGTTGAGACACAAGTTTATGAATTTTTGTTAAAAAAAGGTGCAGTAGCCGAAATGTTGGGGTACTACTTGGATAGCAAAGGTACAATTGTGTATACATCTTATTCTATAGGATTGCGATTAGAAGAATTGAGTAAAATGAAAAAAATCATTGTTGTAGCAGGAGGTAAAAAGAAAGCCGAAAGCCTTATTGCTGTCTGCCAAAGGATGTCGCAAGCTGTATTGATAACAGATATAGCAGCAGCGAAAGAAATCATAAAACTTGTAGAAAAAAAGGAATTACAAATGAAAGCCTGTAAAAAAAAGGAACTGATTAAATAAAAGAGAAATAACAAAAGAACTAAAAAAAAGAACGTATTGGGAGTGAAAAAAGCAGAGTAAATAATAAAGAGAAACTCTGTTTTGGGAGAGAGTGTGTGCGGAAGCATGGCTTTCATCAATAAAAAACAACCTGTAAAGAGTAGGAAAGGAGATTAAGAAATTATGCTGAACAAAAAATCGGTAGAGGACTTAGTAGTAAAAGGAAAAAAGGTGCTTGTAAGATGTGACTTTAATGTACCATTGCAAGATGGTGTCATTACAGATGAAAACAGAATTGTTGCTGCATTGCCAACAATACAAAAATTATTAAAAGAAGGTGCACAAGTAATATTGTGTTCCCATATGGGCAAACCAAAAGGAGAGCCAAAACCAGAACTTTCTCTTGCACCTGTTGCAAAACGCCTTTCTGAAAAATTAGGCAAAGAAGTTGTATTTGCTAAAGATGACAATGTAGTAGGAGAAAATGCAAAAAAAGCAGTAGCAGAAATGAAAGATGGAGACGTAGTATTATTAGAAAATACACGTTATAGAAAAGAAGAAACAAAGAACGAAGATAATTTTAGCCAAGAGTTGGCAAGTCTTGCAGAAGTATTTGTAAATGACGCATTTGGTTCAAGCCATAGAGCGCATTGCTCTACAGTAGGCGTAACAAAATATGTAAAAGAATCCGCTGTTGGTTATTTAATGGATAAAGAAATTAACTTCCTTGGAAATGCAGTAAATAATCCAGAGAGACCATTTGTAGCAATCTTGGGCGGTTCTAAAGTATCCGATAAGATTAATGTTATCAATAACTTGCTTGAAAAAGTAGATACATTGATTATTGGTGGTGGTATGGCATATACATTTGCTGTAGCACAAGGTGGAAAAGTAGGAAATTCTCTTTTAGAAGCAGATAAAGTAGAATATGCAAAAGAAATGATGAAAAAAGCAGAAGAAAAAGGCGTTAAATTCTTGATACCAGTAGATACTGTTATTACAAAAGAATTTAAAAACGACACAGAATATAAAACAGTGCCTACAAAAGAAATTCCTGATGATTGGCAGGGACTTGACATTGGCGAAGAATCCAGAAAACTGTTTGCAGATGCAATTAAAAATGCAAAAACAGTAGTATGGAATGGACCAATGGGTGTATTTGAGTTCCCTAACTTTGCAAAAGGAACAGAAGCAGTAGCAGAAGCATTGGCACAAATTGATGCAACAACGATTATTGGTGGTGGCGACTCCGCAGCAGCAGTAAACCAGTTGGGATATGGTAGCAAAATGACACATATTTCTACAGGTGGCGGTGCATCACTTGAATTTTTAGAAGGAAAAGAATTGCCAGGGGTTGTGGCAGTAGATGATAAATAATTGAGGGAAAAAATATGAAAAAATATGTTAGTTTGGCTGTGGTATTGTTGCTGTTGGTGACAAATATGTCACTAATTGCTTATGCAAAAGAAAATGATGCTATTGAGGTACAACAGAATGAAAGTGTACAAGAGAATGTGGAACAAGAAAAAATTGCACCAGAGGATTATGTACCTGTGCTGATGTATCATCACTTTAAAACAGAAGAAGTGCCTGCTGGAGATGGAGCAAATATGAGTATAGATGAATTTGAGGAACATCTCAAGGCATTGCAGGAGGCAGGGTATACAACAATATTTCTCAATGACTTAAACCATATTATGCAGCAAGTGCAAGAGGGAAAAGAAATGGGAATTACACAGCCAGAACTGCATATGAATGGGAAGTATGTTGTAATAACAATAGATGATGGATATAGGAGTAATTATGAGCTTGCCTATCCATTACTTCAAAAATATAATATGAAAGCTTGCATTTCAGTTATTACATCTCGTATACATCATGGCTATATTTATTCATCACAAGAGATTGAAAAAATGAGCTGGGAAAACTTAAACGAGATGCAACAAAGTGGATTGATAGAAGTGTTTAGCCATACATATGACCATAAACCAGTAGAAGATAGAACTTATGAAGATGTACGCAATTCTGTAACAAAGGGAGAGCAAATGCTTGACAAAGAATTAGAAGTCAGAAGTCCTGTCAATGTGTTGACTTATCCAAATGGTAGCTATAGAAAGAATATGACAGTGCTTATGAGGGCATATTTAGGATATGATTTGCAATTAACCACAAATAGTGGTGTTGTAAATAGAGATACAAGTATCTTAGAAATCCCTAGAATTACGGTGAACTCTGGCTGGACAGGGGAACAGTTGCTGGAAAAAATAGAGCAAACTGCTTTAAAAACATTTTCACAACAATGATATGATTGTAAATCAAGAGTGATATAGTAAATAAAAAGAAAGAAGGTATCTTTTATTATGAGAAAAAAAATTATTGCAGGAAACTGGAAAATGAACAAAACACCAAAGGAAGCAGCAGAATTATGTGCATTGTTAAAAGACAAAGTAAATACAGATAAAGTAGATGTTGTATTTTGTGTACCAGCAGTAGATATTGCAACAGTAGTAGAAGCTGTAAAAGGCACAAATATTGCAGTAGGCGCAGAAAATATGCACTTTGAAGAAAGCGGAGCATATACAGGAGAAATTGCACCAGCAATGTTGACAGAAATGGGCGTAAAATATGTTGTAATTGGACACTCTGAAAGACGTGAATATTTTGGAGAAACAGACGAAACAGTAAACAAAAAAGTAAAAAAAGCATTGGAACACAATTTAGTACCAATTATGTGCTGTGGTGAAACATTAGAACAAAGAGAAATGGGCATCAATATTGAAATCGTGCGTATGCAAGTAAAAGCTGGTTTGTATGGTTTGAGTGCTGATGATGTTAAAAAAGTAGTAATCGCTTATGAGCCAATTTGGGCAATCGGCACAGGTAAAACAGCAACAAGCGAACAAGCACAAGAAGTTTGCTGCGCAATTAGACAGGTTGTAGGCGAAGTATATGGTAAAGAAGTAGCTGACGAAACACGTATCCAATATGGCGGAAGTGTAAACGGCAAAAATGCTGCTGAATTGTTTGCTATGGCAGATATTGATGGTGGATTAGTTGGTGGAGCAAGCTTGAAAGAAGAATTTGCAAATATTGTAAATTATT
>CAMXTM010000232.1 GCA_947246775.1 uncultured Clostridium sp.
TGGTAGAGAGTTCCATACAGGATATGATATACCAGCACCTACTGGAAGTAATATTACAGCGGCAGCGGGGGGTACTGTGATTACAGCAGGCTATGTAAATGGCTTTGGGTATACGGTTATGATAAATCATGGTGGTGGATTGGTAACATTGTATGGACATAATTCAAAATTGCTTGTGTCTGTAGGTGACCAAGTTTCAAAAGGGCAAGCGATTGCAAAATGCGGTAGTACAGGTAATTCCACAGGACCACATTGCCATTTTGAAGTGCGTAAAAATGGTAAACATACTAGCCCAGCACCATATCTTGGCGTATAATCAATAAAAAAGGGGGTCACGAAAGTGAACTCCTTTTTTGTGAATAAGTAGCATAATATGATTATTTTAACCATAGTATACAAAAGGGAATAAAAGAAGTGTAAAAGAGAGGCGAAGCAGATGGAAAAGAAAGATTTTGCAAAGGGCTTTTTGTCTGGTGTGTTGGCAGTTGCGGTACTTGTGACAGGAGGGAAAGGTCTTTCTGTAGCACAGGGAATATTAAGTAGAGATATGTCAGCAGAGCAAAAAATAAAAACGATACAAAAATATGTAGATAGATATTATGTAGAAGATGTTGATAAAAAGGAAATGGAAGAAATGATGTATATGGGATTAGTTTCTGGATTGGGAGACCCATATACATCTTATATTCCAGCGGATAACTTGCAAGATTTTATAGATGATGCGAAAGGGGAATTTGTAGGAATTGGCATAGAGTATACAAAAACGGTGTCAGATAATGCAGTATTAGTAGCATCTGTTGTAGAGGGTTCTCCAGCAGAAAAAGCGGGCTTGTTGCCAAATGATAGAATTACAAAAATAGATGGTGAAA
The DNA here is from genome assembly GCA_947246775.1 of uncultured Clostridium sp. Classification (GTDB taxonomy): domain Bacteria; phylum Bacillota; class Clostridia; order Lachnospirales; family Anaerotignaceae; genus Coprocola. The sequence continues at coordinate 870 of CAMXTM010000232.1, forward strand.
GCGTTGCACCTATGGAATCGCAAGAGATACAAAATAGAATCAAAGGAGAAGAAGGAACAACGGTTAATGTAACAGTATTTCGAGAGAGTACAGCAGAAACGCTTGAGATTTCATTGGTAAGGGCGCAAATTGAAACAACTACTGTAAAAGGTAAGATGATGGATAATGGTATTGCGTATATTAAGATAACATCTTTTAAAGAAAATACATATGACCAGTTTATGAAAGTGTATAAGGAAATGAAAAAACAAAATATGAAAGGTTTGGTAATTGATTTGAGGAATAATCTTGGTGGGCTTGTCAATGTTGTTTCTAAAATTGCAGATGAGCTAGTACCAGAGGGAACACTTGTGTATACCGTTGATAAGCAAGGAAATAGAGAAGATACGATTTCTGACGCAAATTGTATTGATGTACCGTTAACATTGCTTGTCAATGAATATAGCGCTAGTTCTTCGGAGATATTGGCAGGAGCAGTACAAGATATGGGAGTAGGTAAATTGATAGGTACACAAACTTTTGGAAAAGGGCTTGTGCAAGGCTTGTACTTTTTGAAAGATGGTTCAGCATTGAAGATTACAATACAGAAGTACTATACACCAAAAGGAGTTTGTATACAAGGCACAGGAATCACACCAGATTATGAAGTGCAGTTGCCAGAAGAATATTGGTATACTGTTGTAGTGCCAGAGGAAGAAGATACACAGTTGCAAAAAGCAATTGAAGTAGTAAAAGAGGGAATTAAATAAATAAAAGATAGTTTTCTTTTAGAATAGAAGTTTAAAAATGTTGGAGAAAAAGTATATGATATGGCTTGAACCAAGTGATTATAGAAAGCAAAAGTATATTGAATTAAGATTATATGCACCAAAAAGTGAAAAAATAGCATTAGACTTTAATCCCTTTAAAATTTCTGATGAACCTAATAGAAATCCAACATGGGAAGAATGGCATTGTTATGCCATGCCTTTAAGGATATATAAGCAAGATTATAAACTTTTGCTTGATTATTTTAATAAAATATATCCAACAAAAGATGCATTTGATGGAACAGATGACCCTGTTTTTGATCTCTGTTTTGGTAATTGGATAGGTAAAAGTGATTGGCTAAAAATAATTGTTGATATAGAACAAAATCTAAAAAATATAGATGATGCTGAAAAAACTTTTTTTATAAACTTTCTTGAATGGCTAAAGGAAGCACTTGATTATACTTCCATTATTGTTGTTGAGAGTAACTTGTAATAATTCAGTGAATTTAAAAAAGAGTAGTAGAGATAGTTTTGTAAAAAGAAAAATAATAAAGGTAATTCTGTATGTTATATATGGAATTACCTTTTGTTATTTTGTCAATAAAAAGAGAAAGAAAAAAACAGAAATGACTTTTCTTATTTGAGTACATTGGGTATAATGATATGAGATAAAAATGACAATAGATGATATAAGATTAGGATTAAAAGGAGAATTTCGATGCTAAATTTTATGGGATTTGGTGAAAATATAGGAATTGATTTGGGAACGGCTACCGTTTTAGTATATATTAAGGGGCAAGGAATTGTAATTAGAGAGCCATCTGTTGTGGCAATTGATAGAGATACAAATACCATATTGTCTGTAGGAGAAGAAGCAAGGCGTATGTTGGGAAGAACACCTGGAAATATTGTTGCGATTAGACCATTGAGGGAGGGTGTCATATCAAATTATGAAATTACGGAAAAGATGTTAAAATATTTTATACAGAAAGCGATAGGCAAACGTTCTTTTGTAAAACCAACAATTGCTGTTTGTGTACCAAGTAGTGTAACAGAAGTAGAAAGACGTGCGGTAGAAGATGCAACAAGGCAAGCAGGAGCAAGACGTGTGCATATTATAGAAGAACCGATTGCGGCGGCGATAGGCTCTGGGATTGATATTTCAAAGGCACATGGTAGTATGGTAGTAGATATTGGAGGAGGTACAACAGATATTGCAGTTATATCATTGGGTGGTACTGTTGTGAGTAAGTCATTAAAAATTGCGGGAGATAATTTTGATGATGCCATTATAAAATATATGAGAAAAAAACATAATGTGTTGATAGGAGAAAGGACAGCAGAAGATTTAAAAATTAGAATCGGTACAGCATTTGAGAGAAGTGTACCAGTGAGTTTAGATGTAAGGGGAAGAAATTTAATTACAGGTTTGCCAAAGAATATTACCGTAACATCTGATGAAATGCATGAGGCGTTGCGGGAATCTGTCACAGCAATTTGTGAGTCGGTACATGTTGTACTTGAGAAAACACCACCAGAACTTGCTTCTGATATTGCAGATAGAGGCATTGTGATGACAGGAGGCGGAAGTCTTTTGTATGGATTGGACAAGTTGATTACAAGTACAACTGGCATCAATACGATTGTAGCAGAAGATTCTGTTTCTTGCGTTGCAATAGGGACAGGGCAGTATATTGAGTTTTTGACAGAGGGAAAAAAGGGAGCAGAACTGGCAAATAAAAAAGTGTTTGATAAAGAAGACTACTAATAAAATTTGTATGACAACATTGTGATTTTAAAGTAAAATAAGCAATACATACAAAGAGGGGAGAGAACTCCCCATTTTTTTGTCTTTTTTAGTCATAATAAAAAGTAATATTTTGTAAAAAAAGGAAATAAAAACTATACAGTTACTGTTTTATTATAAAAAAAGATTAGTAATATAGGAAAAACAAACAAAAAAAATATAAAACGTCATTTTGTATAAAAAAAAGCTTAAATTATTGTACAAAAATAAATAAAAAATTTCAAAAAAATAATGCAATTTTTTGAAACGTGTGTTATAATAAATTTTAGAAAGCAGTAAATCGTATGATATGTATAACAACATATAATAAATCATAATATTTTCTGTTTATCATTTACCCAAAGGATGACAAAAAACTTCCTTTTTAAAAAACAGTAGGATAAGAACAGTCCGAGTTTAAGCCTGTGAAAGCAGGAAACCCCTTTGTGGGTAGTTCAAAAATATTACCCCAAATTATTTAATATTTTTTTTAGACATAGGAGGTCAAAAACGCATATGAACGCTTATATGGAAAGAGTTATTGAACAAGTAAAAGCAAGAAATAATGGAGAACCTGAATTTATTCAGACAGTAGAAGAAGTTTTTAAATCATTGGAGCAAGTAATCGA
>CAMXTM010000233.1 GCA_947246775.1 uncultured Clostridium sp.
CCTTTCAGCTACAACTTTACAGGAACTTTTATAGCTAAGTTCTCCCGATTGTGACAATTCTTTTAATGATATTTTCTCATTGTACTTTTCTACTCCAAGTAAAGAAATGAAATAGCCTGTACTGAAGTTAAAAAATAAAACTGTACAATTTGATACATGTTTAAAGTCTATTATTACTTTTTCTTCTTCATCTAATAGTTTTTGAATTTCAGCACGTAAGATTAGTGCTTGCTTTTGAGAAAAAGCATTTGAGAATAATTCTTTCACTGCAATCACTTTCATTAGAAATCACTCCTTTTTTAGAGAAGATAAAAAGAGGTGTCCTAAGACACCTAATGAATTTAGTAGCAATAAAAGTTATTTTCATTCAATTATGATATTAATGAATGTTAATCTTCATACCATTCTGGGAATTCCTGCAATAAATAATCTATTGGTTTTTCTACACTATCAATAAACCAATAGGGACATTCATTAGAGATTAACACTTTAGGGAGAGTATCAGAGATGCAAAATTGAAACTGTGTTGCAGTAGTATCAAGATAGATGTATGCATCTTTATAAGGAACTTTTACCATTGAATGTGGGTCACATGGTTCATCGGAGCAACATTCAGGGAAATCATAGATTACCCAACCATCTGCTGGTAATGCTTGAATATCCATTTTATTAAGTTCTAATAGAAGTAATTCACTTGCTTCTATACAACAACCATACAATTCTGGAATATTGTTAGGATACTCTTTTTCTAAAAAATTCCTAATAAATTTGCCTGCTTTATACAATAAAGTAGATAACTCAGAAATAATATAATCATCATTTCTCATTAGAAATCCTCTCCTTTAACCCATGTGCATACAAGTATATGGTAGCTTAGTTTTTAGATAATCATATAGAAGATTTGGCATACAAGGGTCATCACCTAATAGAGCTACTTCACCTAGATGCTTATGTGCTAATTCAAATATAGAAACATCTTTACGAAAATCTTTAATACAAGTATCCCAATCAAAATTACGATACTCATCAAGTGTATCATTAGGTAGATACCATTCTAAACATTCCTGCACTTGTTCTTTAAAACATTCCTCTGGATTTCTAAAATCAACAACATCTAGCGGTAAAATATTCTTTCCATTAGAGATTGCTCTAATCTGATTAAGTTGACGAACGTCAAAATAGCAATAGAGAAAATCATGATAACCAATTGAGTTGATGCCACATTTCTTAAATCCAGAAAGCACTAATTGCTCTAATGCTTTGTCATGATAAAATCTATCAATATAATTCCATATATCATATGTTTCATAATCACGTAATTTTAAAGAGTAATGTCTAAATTCAGAAGTTTTATACATTAAATTATCAATCGTATCAATAGCAGTAATTAACTCTTTTGCCGCTTGCTGAATGACTTTTTTAACATCATCTATGGTGATTGTGTTCTCATTAGGTTTACCGAAAATGAAACTGCTGCTGCTTGAATTAGTTACAAAGTCTGTTCTGTACTTCATTAGAAATCATCCCCCTTTAACCCATATGCATACAAGCATAATCTAACTTGCAATATAAATACCAAGCCAGTAAATTAGGTAAACAAGGGTCATCACCTAATAAAGCAACCTCACCTAAATACTTATATGCCACTTCGGGTGAAATTGTCTTATCATAATCTTTAAATCTTGAAGCACAAATATAATAACCAACTATGGCATCTATTTCCCAATCCCAATCACATTTTCTAAAATCAACAAAATCAAACATCGAATCATAGTTGCCATTTGCAATATTTCTAAGCCAATTCATATCATACTTATCCAAATAAAAACATAAGAAAAAGTAGTATGGGATGTGATTGCCTTCCATAGCATCACCTCTAACACTACCATCGTTTGTTATCTCAATACCAAATCTTTTAAATATAGATTTTACCTTATACTTAAAGATACGAGAACGTGCGACTCGTTTGATAGTTAAATAAACAAAGCTATCACACACGTGTCTAAGTCCGGTTAAAGGAAACTGGACAAGTGGAGAACTAGTTTTAGCGTATTTATTGAAGTAAGGCTATCATGTACGAAATATAACAAAATCCTTTATTTATCAGCATTTTTATTGTTTTTTCGTTTGTAAATCAGCACAAAAATAATAAAAATATTACACTATTTATGCAACAAATACAAAGCAATGCAACATAAAAATGCAACACAAAATAACCAGAAAACAAGGCGTGGTTTCTCTACAAAATTACTTTTTTATTTTTAAATATTATTAGAAGTTTGTAATAATTAACTCTTTGTAAGCACTTTTTTTACCATCATGAAGTGATAAATTACTACATCTTTGTACCTCTTGTATGTTATAGTCATGATACAAATTTCTTACAAAATCAGTATCATTATAACTAAGTACAAACTTACCCTTTATATGACTAAGCACCTCTTTTAACTGTATATGTTGTTGCTCATTAAAAATGCTGTCATTGATACCTTGATACATTTTTTCAGTATTATAATAAGGTGGGTCACAATAAAACAGTGTACCCTCTTTATCATATCGTTTCAGTATGTCATGAAAGTCTTTATTTTCGATAACTACTTTAGACAACCTTTTCGCAATTAACTCTATATTTCTCAAAAGTAGTTGCGGTCTATTAAAACTTGTACTATAGGTTTCTAGTTTTGCACCATACGATGTTTTAAGTAAATAGTAAAACATAGCAGCACGCTGAATGTCTGTAAAATTGGAACAATTTCTATTTTGTTTACAGAAATCAAAAATTTCTCTTGCATTTAGAGCAAACTGCAATTCTTTTTCAAGTGCATCATGATGATACTTTACACAACGAAATAAATTAACTAGCTCACCATTCACATCATTGTATATTTCTTGTTCTGGATACTTTTCTTTATAAAACAATACCCAAGCTGCACCGCCAAACACCTCAACATATCTATCTATTTTTTCTGGAAATCTTTTTATAATTTCTTTTCTCAATAGCCTTTTTCCACCTACCCAAGGAATAAAACTATCCATATAAACACCTCCTAAATGAAAAAGGGCATTGCTGCCCTCTTATTTACCATATAAGCCCATTCTATCGTTTATTTCAAACATTCTCAACATTTCATATGTTAACATCAATTCACCTTTTTCGTTGCCTTTTAATGCGCCTTTTTTTATCAGCTTTTGTACAACAGGCTTTGCCCAATCGGGCATATTCTCATCAACATAATTATAAATCATTTTTATCTCACCTGCCATTTCATCACTATTTTTGCTTTCTAATCCGTTTTGTACATCTTTTCTAAAATCGTCCATTGTGACATTGTGTTTGCTGAACCAATGCAGCACATCACTATGATTTGACGCAATCCCCAATTTATAGCCCTCAGCATGGCAAATAATATCTTGAGCGGTCAAGTGAAATTGTTTACAAAGATAAACACAAAATTCTACCGCTTCTTGATAAACTTGCTTGAAGTAAATTTTATCTTGTAGATTATCCTCGCAAATTTCAAAACTAATATAGCCGTTATTTCCACTACCGCCACAATGCCATGCCTGCATCGTAAAAGGTAATGTTTGATAAGTAGCAATCTCACCATTTTCTAACCTACCAATAAAAGCATGAACACAAACACTTCTACCATCTGGCTTGGGCTGATTCCAATGATTGCCATTTTGATTTTTGCCTAGTTTACCATCATTGGGCTGTACATATCTTTTTAAATAAGGATTGTTTACCCCTGTAGAATGAACCATAATCCCCCTTATTTTCATTGGTTTTGCCGTTTTATAGCAATCATTATTTGTTAGAATACACTTTTGCAAATTCAAACTTATCACCTCAATTCTTTTTACTACAATATATGCTGTAGCTTGTCCTTTGCTAATCTTTTTTCGGTTTTTGATAGCTCAACGCTTGCTTACTATCAGTGATTCCGCTTGTAGTAGGGTCATTGATATAGCCCACAACCGCTACCACAACGCAACCTAGCGCAAACGGATTACTCAACAAATTTTT
>CAMXTM010000234.1 GCA_947246775.1 uncultured Clostridium sp.
CCATGCTCCAAATAGTATTGATTGGAAATTGTCCAACCTTGTTCTTGTTTACTATAACATTCTAATGTTTTATGGTTCATCAAAAAAAGTTCTGTACCATCAAATCCTACACAGGTATATGTGCCATGCGTCAAGTCCATGCTTTCTTTTGTTAGGGCAAAGTTACGATTTAAAAACACCAATTTTTCAGAAGAAGTATGTGTATTTTCACTTTCCTCTGTACCCTCTGTAATAAGACGGCTTAAAATAACCGCCATGCCTTCATCTAAAAAGGCTGCGCTTTCTGCTACAAGCCCTCTTTGCAAATAAATATTGCGGTATCTACTAAAATAATTGCGGTAGCGATACAAGGAAAGTCTACCATCTTCACTAATATTTGCGGCTAGTGCATTACCTTGCGCATCTTGCCCGATGTCACAAAAGCCCTCTGAGGGAAAAGTTGTTTTTCTACCCTGAAATTCCGCAAAAGGTGCATCTGTTTCATATTTTGAAAAATGTCCATCTGACAAAAAGATATTCCTATCATTTAAAGAATATACCCCATTGTCATAGCCGCCTACATAATACGTTCCAATGAGTCTATCACGCACAAAATAACAATATAAAAGTCCTGCCGTTTCGCCATTGTAATACAACAATAGAGCAGTTGCTACGGTTGCTTCTTTTCCCGCGTTTGCTTCCATATTCAGTCCCACAATAGTAGAAGAATCAAACATTGCCTTATTTTGTTCTGTATTTTCAGGTACAACGCTTTTAAAAAAACTAATAGAGCTACTGTCATATCTCCAATAGTTGTCATATAACAGTTTATCAATTTTTTCTTCATATTCTGTTGCTTTTTGTTCTGAAATAGAAAAAACTTCTGCTTCTTCCTGATGATTGTCATTACAAGCTGTTAAGCACAGTAATATAAGACACATACTTATACAAAGCCACTTCCGTATCATTGCAATTGTCACGTCCTTTTGATTTCAAATTTTCATCAATCTAAAACTCGTCCAATTTGTATTGTTGTTATTATATACTAATTCGCTATCAAATTCAAATAACAATTTATAAAATATAGATAATATTACAACAAAAAAAAGAAGTAATTCTATAATTGATTTAGAATTACTTCCTATTATTCTATTATACACTAATATCAATGCTACCTACGCTACCTACATCAATGCTACCAATATCAGCCATTGACATATCCATGCCTGTATTCATCATAGCAGCTTCCATAGAAGAATTTCCACCAATATCATTGGTAGAATTTAACACATCATTGATTTCTTTTGACATACGATTTTTTCTTTTGCTTTGCAATTCTTTTCCAAGTTTTTCTGCTTCTTTTGCTTCCTCTTTTTGTTTTCTTTTGATTTCTAGTTCCATTTTACTTTCTAATTTTAGGGCTTTTTCTTTATTTAATGCCTTTTTAATCACTTTTTTCATTTTTGCCACAGCATTTTTGACTTGTTCTGCATCACCGCCGCCTGCTTTTGTTTGTGCCATTTTTCCCTGTACTTTGCTAATAATACTGCGCACTTCGGAAATGCTTTTGGCGTTCATCAGCCGAATCAAATCCTCTGTGGGCTTATAATCTACACTATTTGTATTTTTCTGTTCGTTTTGTTTTTGATTTTGTTGCTGCTTTTCAAAAATATCTTTTAAACTACTATTTAAAGTGTCTTTTTCGTTTTTATCTATCTTTTGTTCGGCATCTTGTTCTATTTCTTTGCTAGATTGTTGCTCTTTTGCTGTCGTTTGTTTTGTTTGATAGGTTTGTTTTTGGTAAGTTTTTGTATTTTGCTTTTGAATCGATGAAATTGCCATAACTCGTCCCTCCCTCGTCATACTATTTGCCCTATTAAATAATATATCGACAAGGGAAAGCATTTTCTTAATTATTTTTTAATGTTATTCTAATATTTGTGCAAAACAAATCAAAATTTTAGTAGCGCTTCCATTTCCTCATAACTATTTGCACTGTTGATTTTAGAACGCAGTTCTGCTGCGCCTTTTACCCCTTTCATATACCATGAAATATGTTTTCTCATTTCTCTTACACCAATGTACTCTCCTTTATAGTCTATCAGCATACGAGCATGATGAAGTGCCTTTTCTACTTTTTGTTCTGCTGTTGGTTCTGGCAACAGTTCCCCTGTTTTAAGATAGTGTAGGATTCTTTGAAATATCCAAGGATTGCCTTGTGCTGCTCTACCTACCATAATTGCATCACATTTTGTATATTCCAACATCTTTTTTGCATCTTGTGGCGTAAAAATATCACCATTACCAATGACAGGAATAGAGACTGCCTCTTTGACTGCTTTGATAATATCCCAATCCGCTTTACCACTGTAATATTGTTCTCTTGTTCTACCATGCACAGCAATTGCTGACGCACCATTTTGTTCTGCTATTTTGGCAATTTCTACTGCATTAAGATGTTCCTCATCAAACCCTTTTCTAATTTTAATCGTAACGGGCTTTTTTTGGGAAGATACCATAGCATGGACAATTTCCCCTACTAATTTTGGATTTTTTGTTAAGGCACTACCCTCGCCATTTTTAACAATTTTGGGCGCAGGACAGCCCATATTGACATCAAGAATATCAATGGGGTATTGCTCAATCTTTTTTGCCATAGCACCCATAATTTCAGGCTGAGAACCAAAAAGTTGTATGGCGGCAGGTCTTTCTTGCTGTTCTACGGTAAGCAATTTGGTTGTGTTTTGATTGTTGTAGCAAATGCCCTTTGCGCTTACCATTTCAGAGTATACCAATCCGCAGCCCATTTCTTTACAAAGGATACGAAAAGGTAAATCGGTTACACCAGCCATTGGTGCTAAAAAAACGTTATTTTCTAATTCTACATTGCCAATTTTCATGCTGTAAAACCTTTCTCATTTATTTTTTTCATAAAGTATTTTTAAACCTTTTAAAGTCAAGGTTGGGTCTAGTACATCAAAGATTTCTTTTTCGGAGTCAATCACTCTTGCCAGTCCCCCTGTTGCAATCACTTTCATATTAGGTAAATTTAATTCTCTTTTGAGTTCTTTAATAATATGAACGGTTTGCCCAATGTGTCCTAGTACAATACCTACTTGCAAACTACCTATTGTGTTTTTGACAATAATGGAATTTGGCTTTTTGATTTCTACTTTAGGGAGCTGTGCCGCTCTTTGGTAAAGTGCATCTGCACAAATGGCAATTCCTGGTGCAATCAGTCCTGTGATAAACTCTCCTTTTTCTGTTATTACATCAAAGGTATCTGCCGTACCATAGTCAATGACTATCGCTGGACCACCGTAGATTTCCTTTGCTGCTACAAGGTTAACAATTCTATCTGCGCCTACTTCTTTTGGATTGTCTCTTTTTATGACAATGCCTGTTTTCATACCTGCTCCTACTATCATCGGCTCTATATTAAAATATTTCCGAATACCATGTGTCAAAGAATACATGATGTCGGGTACAACAGAAGAAATAATTGCCGCGTCAATACTACTTGCTTTGACGTCAGAAGCGTCAAAAAGGGAATGGATAAAAATGCCTGTTTCATCTGCTGTTTTTTTTGCTCCTGTTGCCATTCTCCAGCATTTTACAATTTTATCTCCTTTGTATACACCAAGAACAATATTTGTGTTTCCTACATCAATTACCAAAAGCATACTATGCCCTCCTATTTTTTACGTTTGTTTTTTTCATACAAGATACGCAGCCCCTTTAAGGACAAAACAGGGTCTATCACATCAAAAATTTCTTCTTTTTCGTCAATGACTCTGCCAGTACCCCCGTTGCAATCACGTTTAAATTTGGCGGTTTTAGGGTTTGTTTTAGTTTTTGTAGTATATATATAGTTTCAACAAAATGTCCTATCACAATACCTGCTTGTATACTGCTAACGGTGTTTTTTGCAATAATGGTATCTGGCTTTTTGATTTCAATTTTAGGAAGTTGCGCTGCTTTTTGATATAATGCGTCTGCACATATTTGTACACCAGGTGCTGTAATTG